>JALYUR010000140.1 GCA_030853635.1 Vulcanimicrobiota bacterium
GCGACGATGCCGCGCAACTGCGCGGGCATGGTCGCCGGCCGGACGTTGGCGTAGCGGTAACCACCGCGCAGTTGATAGACGCTATCGATGCGGGTGTTGAAATAACGATCCGCCGTCGCAGCGGTTCCGACCGCGTCGACGAGCGTCCGGTTGGGCGCGACGCCGGTGATCATGAAACCGGCTTTGCGCAGCGAGGTGATCACGAGCGCTTGAGCCGCGGGCGAGGGCGCAAAGTAGTTGTTGAACTGCGCGCTAGTCAAATAATGATGGTACAGCGGCGAATGGCGGTTGGCTTGCAGCGCTACGAGCGAGGCCAGTTCTGCCTCGCGCTGGTAGTTAAGGGTTACCGCGATGTGCACGGGCAGCGCCCCAGCCGCCGGCCCCAGATCTTTGAAGTCGGTGCGCCGGGTGACGTCGGCGGCGTACCCGCTGGGAAGCGGTTGGGCGACCGACGGCGACGCGAATGCGATTAACGCAACTAAGATGGCGCCGGCGGTGACTCGTGGAGGAATGATCATAAAACCTCCTATAGTGTCGCGCTACGGCTCGGGCTATAACGCGTAAGACACCGCGCTAGATCACGAAGCGGCGCGGCCTCCGGGTTTTGTCGCCGAGGGCACGCGCCTCTCCTCTTGGCGGCGACGGAACGGCTGGGTGCGATCGCCGAGCGCTAAGGCTATGCGGCGCGCCCTTAGCCGGAGGGTGAGCCGCTGCCGGTCGGCAAGGTAGGGCCACTGCTAAGCTACGGCGCTTTCGTTTTGGAGCTTGTGCCATGTTGACCGATGACCAACAAATCGAGCTAAAGCGGATTACCGTGGGGCTCGTAGCGTCGATGTTGGACAACCACGACGCAGACTGGGACGACAAAGCGGTGGCTCGGGCGTTCGAGACCATCTACGCAGCGGTGCGCGGCAGCTAAGCGACAACGTGCTGCGGCTTTTCATCTGCGGGCTCGCCTGGCTCGGCGCAGCGATGGCTTGTGCGCCAGCCGCTACTGCGGGTCTCCCGGGCTTCGACGCGGCGCAGAGTGCCGCGGAGCGGCGGCTGGAGGCGCGCTTTTTGCCCGTTCCTAGCGCCGGCGGCGCGTTAGCCGACGCTCGCTTCATCAATAGCGCGGCACATTACGCGGGCACTCCGAGCGATTACCGGCTGGCCGTATACATGCGCGACCGGTTGCGATCTTACGGCTTCGACGCCGATTTGGAACCGGCGAAGGTGCGAATCGACACGGTCCAGACCTTGGCGCTGCAGCTGCTCGGGCGTTTGCGCACCGTGACGTTCGATCTGCGGGAAATGCCGGAGCGCAAGGATGCTGACGGCTCGCGGCCCGACGCTGGCATTCCTTTTAACTACGGCAGCGCGGACGGAGATGTCCGCGCGCCGTTGGTCTACGCCAGCCGCGGTCTGGATAGGGACTACGCCACACTTTCGCGCGCGGGTGTGTCGGTTCGAGGCGCGCTAGTATTGGTACGCTATGGCGCGCAGTTCCGCGGTCTGCTAGCGATGCGCGCGCAGCAACACGGCGCTGCCGGCGTCGTCTTCTACTCTGATCCCCAAGACGACGGCTTCGCGCGCGGTCCCACTTATCCCGACGGCCCGTGGCGGCCCGTCGGCGCGGTGCAGCGCGGCGCGATGTCACCCGGCTTAAGGATTCCGACGCTGCCGGTAACGGCGCTCACGGCCAAGGCTTTGCTGGCCGCTATGATCGGCCGGCCGGGGCCGCACGGCTGGAGCGGCGCTCTAGGAGTGCGCTATGTCCTCGGCCGGACGCGCTCGGGCGTGCACTTGGTGGTCAAGCTGCGCCGGCGTCAAGGGACGATCTGGAATACGGTCGGCCGGCTGAAGGGCAGCGATCCGTCGGAGATGGTGATTTTGGGTGGTCATCGCGACGCGTGGGTGTATGGAGTTACGGACAACGGCTCAGGCATCACCACCCTGCTGCAAGCGGCGCATGGGCTGGGTGATTTGCATGCGCACGGCTGGACGCCGCGCCGCACGATCGTCATCGCGGGCTGGGATGCCGAGGAGATAGGCGAGCTTGGGTCGCGCGCATTCGCGCGCGCGCATGCCCAGGCGTTGAAGCGCCAATGCGTTGCATACATAAACGCCGACGAGAACGTGGCCGGTCCGCTGTTCGGTGCGGACGCCGCGGCTGCTTTGGCTGAGGGCGTGGTCGGTGCGACGCGCGCCGTCGCCGCGCCGGATGGTCGGGCTGCGGGCGGCGGCGGAACCGGCGGCGGCCGGGGGGTATCAGTGTACGACCGCTGGCGCGCGCAAAGCTTGCATCCGGCACCCGCCCGGCCGGGGCGGGTTGCGCGACTGGTGACGGGTGCGCCTTGGCCCGACACGCCGGGCGGCGGCTCCGATCACGAAGTCTTTCTATTCGATCTTGGCATACCGACTGCCCAGGTGGGTTTCGGCGGACCGTTGGGCGTGTATCACTCGGCCTACGACGACCTGCGCTTTGCGACGACGATCGCCGACCCTGGTTTCCAGCGCCATCGGGCGGCTGCGCGTCTGCTCGGCGTTCTGACGTTGCGGCTTGCCAACGCGCCGGCGGCTCCGTATCGCTTTGAAGCATATGCGGCTGCGTTACAGGCCGGCGTGCGGGCGATCGATGCGCGCCAAAGCGCGGGTGTGGACGAGCCTGGCTTGCGGGCGTTGCGCAGCTCGATCGGCCGGTTCCTCGCTGCTGCCGCGCGCTTCGACGCTGCGCATAAATCTGCTGGGGCGCGGACGAGCTACGCCGCGGCGCGGAGCGGCCGGCCGAGCGGCGATGACGATCGGGCGCTTGCGGCAGTGCAACTCATCGACACGGCCGTCTACGGCGCGGTCGGCTACAGCCAATCGGCGTTTCCGAAGATCGCGGCGGCGCTGAAGGCAAACGATCGGGCGGCGATCGTCGCCGGGCTCAAGTCCACTACGGCGCAGATCGATCGCGCAACCGGGTTGCTGGAGGGCCGAGGTTGACTGCGGCGCGGGCGCCGCGTAAACTGCCGTCGGAGACGCTGATTCCCCGCGACCGCGACGACGCTACAGTTGACGCCGGCGGCGAGCCCGTCAAGCTCACGAATCTGCGCAAGCCGTTTTGGCCCGAGCTCGGGGTCACCAAGGGCGACCTGCTGCGGTACTACGCGCAAGTGGCAGCGTGGTTGTTGCCGCACCTGCGCGACCGCGCGATGGTGCTCAAGCGCTATCCTAACGGCGCCGCGGGCGAGTTCTTCTTCATGAAGCGCACGCCGTCGCCCCGTCCGCAATGGCTTAAGACCTGCTCGATAGAGCATGCTTCGGGGAACGTCATCGACTTTCCGGTCGTGGACGACTTGGCGTCGCTGCTGTGGGCCGTCAATTTGGGTTGCATAGATCTCAACCAATGGTACGCGCGCTGCGACGATGTGGATCGGCCGGATTACCTGCACTTCGATCTCGACCCGGTACCCGGTGCGACGTTCGAAAAGGTGCTGGAGACGGCGCTAGTAGTGCGCGATGCGCTGGCCGCGTTGGACATGCCTGCGTATCCCAAGACCACCGGCTCCAAGGGCGTTCACGTCTACATACCGATCGTGCGCGGACCTAAGCAGAAGCAAGTCTGGACGTTTGCGAAGTCGCTTGCGCTCAAGCTGGCCGCCGCCGCACCCAAGCTCATCACGGCGGAGTATCGGATAGCAAATCGGCCGGCGGGCCGGGTCTTAGTCGATTACAACCAGAACGCTTGGGGGCGTACCCTGGCATCGATTTACTCGGTGCGCGCGCGCCCGCAGCCGACCGTGTCGACGCCGCTGACGTGGGCCGAGGTCGAGCGGGGATGCAACATTGAGGACTTTGAGGTCGCCAACGTGCCCGCCCGGCTGAAGAAAATTGGAGACCTTTGGAAACCGCTGTTGGCCAAGCGCGGCCGCGTGAGATTGGAGCGCTATCTGTGAGCGGGCGGCAGCCGTGAGCGCGCGAGGCTGGATGGGATTGCCGCTGCCTCTGCCTTATCCGCCGATGGAGGCCGCTTCGGTCGATGCGATTCCGGACGGCGATGTCTGGCAATACGAGCCTAAATGGGATGGGTTTCGCTGCCTGGCGTTTCGCGACGGCGACGAAATAGCTTTGCAGTCCAAATCCGGGCAGCCCCTGGGCCGCTATTTTCCGGAACTCGTCGGGCGACTGCGCGGCCTCAAGGCGACGCGATTCGTTCTCGACGGCGAAATAGTCATCGCGGGCGACGATGGCCTTTCGTTCGACGACCTGCTGCAGCGCATCCATCCGGCTGCCAGCAGGGTTAACATGCTCGCCAAAGAGACGCCGTCGACGCTGCTCGTGTTCGATATGCTGGTCGACGCGGACGGCGAACCGCTCACGCAGTTGCCGCTGCGGGAACGGCGGCGACGGCTCGAATCTTTCTATAAGAAATTTGTGCCCAAAGCGGCCGGCATGCGGCTGTCGCCCGCCGCGCAAGATCGCGCGACGGTCGATGGGTGGTTCGCGCGCGTCGGCGGTGCGTTGGACGGAGTCATCGCCAAACGCCTGGACCTGCCGTACCAGTCCGGCCTGCGCGCCGGCGCGCAAAAAGTGAAGAAGCTGCGCACGGCAGACTGTGTCGTCGGGGGCTTTCGTTATGCGTCAGGTGATGGGGTTTCGCGCGCCTCGTCAGATGCAGCGGGTGGCGGGTCCGGACGCGCAGCTAAGCCTGGCGGCGCCAAGGCCGTCGGCTCACTGCTGCTCGGCTTGTTCGACGCAGCGGGATTGCTGCACCATGTGGGCTTCACGTCGGGAATGAAATCGGCCGAGCGGGTCGCGCTGCTGAAAAAGCTGCTTCCGCTGGTCAAGCCACCGGGGTTCACGGGTCAGGCGCCCGGCGGCCCCAGCCGCTGGAGCACCGAACGGAGCGCCCAGTGGGAACCGCTTGAGCCAAAGCTCGTCGTTGAAGTCAGCTTCGACCACGTGAGCGGCGGCCGATTTCGCCATGGCACGCGGCTGCTGCGCTGGCGACCTGATAAGGCTCCCAGCGCGTGTACGATCGACCAGATGGAGACCAGTGGGAAAGCGTCGCTGCTGGATCTTACTGCGGCTGGCTAAAGGGGGCGCCAAAGCCCGCAGTTGAGGCGGTTAGCTGCGGCTTAGAGGGTGGGGTCGGCCTGTTCCTTGAGATCGCGTGAGAACCACATGGGCTCCACTAGACGGCCCAATTCGTCCTCGCCTTCGAACAAAATGGCGCCTTCTTTGGTAGTGGTCAGTCCCATCTTAGGTTTGCCGTCGGCGCCCAAGAATACCATATCGGCGTTCTCATCATCCTGAGGCCGCAGATAAAGCAGCATCCGGCGGGTTCCGTTTGCGTCCATGTACTCGATTCCCGGCGTGTTGTCGCGTAGGACGATGCACAGCCGCGCCCGGCCATCAGCATCCACGAGCCCGATCCTGGGTTTGCCGTCCACGATCGACAGCGTGACGCGCGCTTCGGCCTTTTCGTCGAGCAGCCTGAAACTAGGACTGCCGTCCTTGTCGCAAGCCAAGGTCCCCCTAACCTTGCCGCACTCGTCCTCTAACTCAAACCTCTGGGCACGGACCACGCGCCCGAGACCCGACTTCCCCGTGTTCGGAGTCACACCGTTTTCCATGGTCCTCCATTGCAGGCCATGAAACATGACCGCCACTGCGTTCATCATACGCCTATGGGCTCGTTATAGCAAGCGTGGGTAGGACAAACTTAGTAGTTTCTACTACCTACTCGTGCGACAGGGGATCATTTCTTACCGCCGGCGGCAGTTGCGGGATGGCGCAGCATGGCTGCGCTGGTTAATCGCTCAGCAGTTTTCCAGGTGTCGTGCTGGTGTACGCAAGCAAAACGCGGCTCCCGGGCGGGAACCGCGCTGGCTGCCGAGTGCGCACAACGGGTGGGCGGAAGCCGAAAAAACCGATTGCTACTCTATCTTGCGGCGCAACGTCGCGCCATTGTCGCGCAGCAGAGTCCCCAGCAGGGAGTCGTCACCTCGAGCGAACAGGTTGCGCAACGCAACTTCGACCACCGAACTTTCGCTGAGGCGTTGCTCGAAGGCAAGCCGGCGGAGCCGGCGACCCACGTCGCCTGGCACCGTGATCGATAGCTTGTGGGCCTTGAGCGCATCGACCATACTAGGGGAGTTAGTAGGAGCCACCGCATCTGATCGCTTTACCGCTTGAAGGTTCTTGCGTCCCTGCGCCTGAGGTTTCGATGCCATTGTAATGCCCCTGTTCTACCGATACCGGGGCCTTACGCCATCTTCGCTCAGCAGTCCTACCATCGACTCATGCCCCTTGGCTCAGCGTCGTGTTGGGGAGAGCTTAGCCCCGGAGGGCTCATTGGAGAACATCTGAGGCTGTCGTCGTCGGCGCGCCGCGCCTCGCTTGCGAAGCAGCGTTCCGAGTGATGCTTCGCTTCCTTGACCGAAGAATCTGTGCAACGCGAACTCGATGACCGCGCTTTCGCTGACGCCTTCGTAAAAGGCAAATTCGCGCAGCCGCCACGCGATTACGGAATGCAGTGTATGGGATACTTTGGCGATCCCATCGGCCGGCGGGCCTTCAGCCCGAGGGCCGCGACGGACGGCAGCGCCGTCGCGCGCGCGGCCGGTCGGTTGCGTCGGAGCGCCCCCGTCGGGCATCTTGGCGGCGGCGATCGCCATGCTCGCGGTGCTCGATTTCTTCTTGCGAAGTGCCATGCTCGTCAATCCTTTGCTGTCCAAAGGATATCCTATTGACTAGGGTGCTCGGCCGGCCACTGAGGCGGCAGGTAAAGCGCCGTCGTACGGGAGAGGGCTTGACGACACTGCGCGCCCGCGCTTGCGGCGGCGCGGGGGCAAGGAAGGGTCGTTGCATCGACGAAAATCCGCCGCGCCAAGGCGACATAGCCAAGTGGTAAGGCAGAGCTCTGCAAAAGCTCGATCCCCAGTTCGAATCTGGGTGTCGCCTCCATCGGCGAGTACCGCGCTTAGCATCGTGGACCCCGTCAGCAAAGTGCCGGGCGTTAGCTCTGCTGCCGCGCAGCAGCTGAGCGGCTTAGGCATCTTTACGGTTTGGGATCTCGTGCACCATTATCCCTACCGTTACGACGATTTACGAGCGGTCAGCCCACTATCCCAACTAGGCTCGCGTCTGGCGGCAGAACCCGGGTCAAGGGTGGAAGTCAACGTCGCTGGCACCATCGCGACGGTCAGCCACGTCCGTCTCCGCGGCCGCGTTCGATCCAAGACAACCGCGCGCATCGAGGATGACGGCGCGGTTGCGACCGCCATTTGGTTCGGCCGCTCGTACCTCGGCGCCCAACTGCGCGCGGGAATGCGTCTTTTCATCCGCGGCCGGCTCGAAGGTACGCCCCTATCGCCGAAGATCGTAGTCTCGCGTCACCACATGATGTCGGCCGACGAGGATTATGCCGGCGAGCTCGTGCCCGTGTATCCGCAGACCGCCGTTATCAAAAGCCAGATCATCGGACGCACTATCCGCAAGGCGCTAGCGACTCTGTTCAAGATGGACGCGGAGCCGAGCGGGCTTGACCCTTTACCGCCCGCCGTGGTCGCGAAGCGATCGTTGCCAACTACCCGGTGGGCACTTGCAACTATCCACGCGCCGCCGGACCCGCAGGCTGCCGCCAGGGCGCGCTATCGACTGGTATTCGAGGAGTTTTTCCTGCTCGCCGCGGCGGCGGCGCGCCGCCGCGCCGCCCGTCGAGGGGAGGCGGCACCGGACTTCGCCCAGGGTCTGCGCGGCTTCGAGATGGCCGGCTTCCTCGCCGACTTCGCCAAGCTGCTCGATTTTTCTCTGACGGCGGCTCAGCGGCGCGTCATCGACGAGATCTCCGCGGACATGCTCAGCAGGTCGCCGATGAACCGCCTTTTGCAAGGCGATGTCGGCTGCGGCAAAACAGCGGTTGCGACCGCCGCGATTCTGCTGGCGGTCAGAGCGGGCCATCAGGGCGCACTGATGGCGCCGACGGAGATCCTGGCGGTTCAACACTTCGCTAAACTGGAGTCCATCCTGTCCCGGGCGGGCGTGCGCAGCGCTCTGCTCGTCGGTGCGCTCAAACCAAGGACCCGCCAACGACTGCTCGATCAAGTGCGCCGCGCTGAGATCGACGTCGTCATCGGCACCCACGCGCTTCTCACGGACGACGTTGAGTTCGCGCGCCTAGGCTGCGTCGTGATCGACGAACAGCACCGCTTTGGAGTGCTCCAGCGCGCGATGCTGCGCGCCAAGGCCAAGCGGTGGACGCCGCACACGCTCATCATGACCGCTACTCCCATACCCAGAACGCTAGCCCAAACGCTGTACGCCGATCTGGACATTTCCATCATCGATGAGTTGCCGCCCGGCCGCCGCCCGGTCAAGACCTTCGTCCGATCGGATGCTGACAAGGCGAGGATATTCTCTTTCGTGCGGGAGGAGATCAAACGCGGTCGCCAGGCTTACGTAGTGTGCCCAGCGGTTGAAGAATCTCCGACCGCTTTGCACTCGGCTGTGCAACAGGCCGAACAGCTGACGAAGCATGAATTCGCGGGCCAGCGAGTGGCCTTGCTTCACGGTCAGATGCCGTCGCGGCAAAAGGACGAGGTCATGAAGCTGTTCGCCTGCGGCTTCGTTCAAATACTTATCGCGACGAGCGTGGTGGAGGTCGGCGTCGACGTGCCAAATGCCACCATCATGGTGGTGCTCGACGCTCAGGCGTTCGGCCTTGCGCAGCTTCATCAGTTGCGCGGACGCGTCGGCCGCGGAATCGACAAATCGTACTGCATCCTGGTCGGCTCTGAGTCTTCCTCGGACGTCGCCCGGGTTGACGTACTCGCCAAGACCAACGACGGGTTCGCGATAGCCGAGGAGGACCTCAAGGCACGCGGCGGCGGCGACTTGGTCGGCACGCGCCAACACGGCGGCGCCGAGATGCGGCTAGCGCACATCGTCCGTGATTTCGGCGTCTACGTAGAAGCAAAACGCGAGGCGGACGAACTGGTCGCTGCGGATCCCGCGTTGGTCCGGCCCGAGCATGCGGCGCTCGTCGCGTCGTTGGCCATGGAGGACAGCGCCGCCGAACTGCGGCTGACATCCTAACGCCGCGTCGGCGGAGGTCGGCCAGCTGAACTGCTCCAAATACCGGCAATGCGATTGGCTGGAGGCGAAAACTCGGGGCGGGCAGTCGCCGCTCCCAAAGGCCGGCGCACTCGTCCGACCGGCGCGAAGGTCCGCGAAGCGCTTTTCGCCGTCCTCGGCGACCGCATTCAAGGAGCTAGGGTGCTGGATCTATTTGCCGGTTCGGGCGCGCTGGGTTTCGAGGCGATCTCCAGGGGGGCCGCGTCGGTTATTTTCGTCGACAACGACGCGGCTGCAGCGATGGCCATTAGGCGCAACGCCGTGGACCTGATCGAGGACGCCGAGCGCTGGCGCATCATGCCCATGCATGCGGCGCGCGCCCTGCGCAGACTGCGTGGGAAGTTCGACGTCGTGCTCGTGGACCCCCCGTATGATCGCGGGGCCGAGGGTGAACTGGCACTGCTCGCCCAGCGCGGCCTGCTCGCCTCCGATGGGGTTCTTGTCGTTGAGCACCGAAGCACTGCGCCGCTGACGCTGCCGTCATCGATGCAAGTGATCAAGCGCTCGAAGTACGGCGACACAGCCGTGACCTATGCCAAAGCGCGCGGGCGAAGCGCAGCCAGCCTGCGCCGGACACCGCCTCCGCGGTGACGCAGTTCCCTTGAAGCAGGCGAAAAGGACCGCGTCCGCTGATGATGGGCGCCGGCCGTCCGACACGTGCGTCATCTACCCCGGCAGCTTCGATCCGGCCACTTACGGCCATCTAGACATCGTGCGGCGCGCCGCGCGGCTTTTTTCGCGGTTGATCGTTGCGGTCGTCGGCAACCCGAGCAAGGTGCCGATGTTTGCAGTAGAAGATCGCGTTCAAATGCTGCGCGAGGTATGCGCCGATTTGCCCAACGTCGAGGTCGACTCGTTTTCGGGTTTGCTCGCGGACTACGTTCGCAGGCGCCGCGCCGCGCTGATCGTCAAGGGTCTGCGCATCGTCTCAGACTTCGAACACGAGTTTTCCATGGCTTTGTTGAACAGAAAAATCGAAGGCGGCGTCGAAACGATGTTCGTGCCGGCCAGCTTGGAGTTTGCGTACGTGTCGTCGTCGTCCGTCAAAGAGGTCTTCGGATTGGGAGGGGACGTGGCGGACTTCGTGCCGGTCGCCGTTCTGCGGGCCATGCGCCGTCTTGCCTCGACCCAGCCGCACGGGCCTGCAACCGTCAGAAAAGGTGAAACAACATGAGCGTCTATCGCGTCATCGATAAGCTTGAGTTGTCCGTCAAAGAGGGCGGCTGGCTTCCCTTCGGGGGCCGGGTCGTCAATCAGGAACGGATGCTGGACTTGATCGAGAAACTTCGGTCTAGCATGCCCGAAGAGGTGACTCGCGCCAAGGCCGTGACCAAAGAGAAAGATCGCATGCTCGAGCAAGCCAAAGAGCAGGCCGACAGGATCGTAGAAGAAGCGTCAACCACCAAGACTCAGCTGTTGTCCGATTCGGAAGTGCTACGCCAGGCTCAGGAGCGCGCCGATCGCATCATGGGCGATGCTGAAGCGCGAGCCGCCGACGTTCGTCGCGGCGCCGATGAGTATGCCGACGGCGTGCTCTCAAAGCTGGACGACATCCTAGAGCCCGCGCTCGGGGCGGTAAAAAAGGGGCGCCAAACGCTCGCCGACGGTCTTTCCCGCAACGGCAGCGTTCATCAACGCGATCGTCGCTCCTAAGCCGTTTTGAAATTCGCCAGCCGCAGTCCGCGGGTGCGCCGCATCGCGCTTGCCGTCGGCTTGGGGCTGTTGGCCTCCGCGGCGCTGTTCTTTATACCGCTTCCTTATTATGTCTTCGGGCCGGGCGCCGCGGTGGATCTCAACGCGGCGGTCAGCGTATCTGGTCACCGCCCACCGCCGGGGCGCATGTTCTTAACCGACGTGAACGTCATGCCGGGAAGGCCCGCATTCTACGCTGTAGCAAAGCTTCTGCCTGGATATGAGATACTGCCGCGCGTCCAAGTAGTACCGCCGGCCACGAGCGATCGCGAATTCACTCGGCAACTCGGCGATGCGATGCAGGAGAGCCAGCAGACCGCCGCGATCGTCGCCGAACGCGCCGCGGGGCTGACCGTCAAGACCCGCTCCTTTTTCACCGTAGTGGGCGCGCTCAAGAACTCTCCCGGCTCGCGTTGCTTCCGCCCAATGGACGACATCGACGCCATCAACGGTAAGCGGGTCAAGGATCAAAACAGCCTGCGCTCGGTCACCGAAGCCAGTCGAGCCGGAACCCGGTTCGCAGTCGGCGTTATTCGCGGTTCGAAGCGGATCACGGTTCGCTGCAGCACTTTTAAATATCAAGGCAAAGCGCGCTTCGGCATCTCCGTCCAATACGCGACCAAGACCTTGGACCTACCGGTGCGGGTGACGTATCGTCTTCGCAACATAAACGGATCCTCCGGCGGCCTTATGTTCGCGCTCCAGATATACCGAACTCTGACGGGTAAGGACATCGGTGGTGCCCGTGATATCGCGGGCACGGGCGTCATCCAGGCGGACGGCGGCGTCGCTCCGATCGAGGGCGCGCGCGAAAAGCTGCGGGCCGCCATCAAAGCCGGGGCGACGGTGTTTTTGGTGCCCGAGCAAAACTATCGCGATATTCGCGGCACCGCCGGAGTGGCGATTCTGCCCGTAAAGAGCTTCGGGACAAGCTTGCGAGCCCTAGCCGATCTGCCGGATCGATTGAGCTACTCGAGCCGGTGATGCCGCTATGCTGCCTCTGTTGGTGTATAATCGGCTTCTACTAATGAAGGAAGCGGCGCTTCCCAGCCACTAGGTTACTTCCGAGCTGCTTGCGACAGCTTGGATGCCACCACCTAACTGCTCCACGCCAGAGTTTGTCGTTGAAAGTTTCCGTCGAATCGCTATTTGGCTCTGGAATCGAAGAAATCCAGGTCGATCAGTCGCTGCGCTTGAGCGGCGATCTCGGCGCTCGCTATCCCGGTGGTATGCGCGTCTTTGCGACGATCCGCCGCATATCGCACGGCGTTTACGTAGACGGCTGGGTAGAAGGCACCGAGCGTGAGACGTGCGGGCGATGCTTGGAGCCGTTCAGCCGGCCGGCTCGCGTCCGCATCGAAGAGCCGTTCAGCGAAGACGTGCCGCCAGCGCAAGCGCTGTTCTCGGACGTCGCGCCGCTCGTCGGCCGCCAAATCGACTTAGACGAACTCGTCGGGCAGCTGCTGGAAGTCGACGAGCCGCTCGTACCGCTGTGCCGGGCGCAGTGCGCCGGAATCTGTCAGTGGTGCGGCGCCAATCGCAACGTCGAGCAGTGTTCGTGCCGCCAAGACGTCGTCGACCCACGCTTGGCAGGCCTCGCTCGTTTGCTACAAGAACAGCCGCCTGACTAAAGGAGCCGATGGCAAACCCGAAACAAAAGACGAGCAAGTCCCATACTCGATCCAGGCGCCGCAATTGGAAGGCTCAACCGGTCGATATTTCTTCGTGCCCGCAGTGCCATCGGCCGCGCCGGCCCCACTTTGCGTGCTCTCACTGCGGCAACTACAACGGGCGCCTGGCGATCGCGCGCGAAGACGAAAAAGCTCCCGCCAAAGCAAAGGCGTAGACCCCGTCGATGATCGGATACGGCGTCACGATCGCTGGCGTCGGGCAGTTCGCGCCGCCGGGCATCCTCACCAACGAAGATTTCGAGAAGTTCGTCGACACGAGCGATGAATGGATCGTCCAGCGCACGGGGATGAAGCGCCGCCATATCGCGGGCCCCGCTCAGGCGACTTCGGATATCGCTTTGCCTGCGGCGCTTGCGGCGCTAGATGCGGCTGCCAAGAGCCCAGCCGACGTCGAATGTATCGTCGTGGCAACGGCCACTCCGGACTTTCCGTTCCCCGCGACCGCATGCATACTTGCGGCGCGCCTTGGAATCGCCGGCATCCCGGCTTTTGACGTCCAGATCGCTTGTTCCGGGTTCGTCTACGGCTTGACGACCGCCGCAGCGCTCGTACGTTCGGGAGTTTATAAGACAGTTCTGCTGCTCGGCTGCGAGACACTTTCCAAGATTACCGACTACACCGACCGCACGACCTGCGTGCTGTTCGGCGACGGTGCGGGCGCGGTCGTGCTCGAGCGCTCCGACGTGGATTGCTTCTTAGGCTGCGACTTGGGCACCGACGGCCGGGATGTCTCGGCGCTTTACATGCCGGTGGGAGGCAGCCGTAATCCCAGCGGCTCTAAAGGGTTTGCCGGCGCCGACCGCGGCGCTTTCATCAGGATGCAGGGCCAGAGCGTTTTCAAGATCGCGGTGCAGCAAATGGCGGCGTCGACGTCGAGCGCTTTGCGCCAGGCGTGCCTCGGGTGCGATCGCGTCGACTTCATCATACCTCATCAGGCCAACCTGCGCATAATCGATGCGACGGTCAAAGCCCTAAAGTTGCCCCCCGAGCGTTGTGTGATCAATATCCAGGAATACGGCAACACGTCGTCTGCATCGATTCCAATGGCGCTTGCGGAAGCGGTGGCCGATGGACGCATCCGAAAAGACCATATCGTCGTGTTCGTGGCATTCGGCGGAGGTTTATCCTGGGGCGCCGTTGTCTGGCGCTGGGGCGGCGCGGCGGCGCGGCTGGCGAGCGAGGCTGAGCACACCGCGGCGGTCCCCGCCTAGTTCGTGCCCGCATCGATTGGGGTAATATTCCCCGGCCAAGGCTCCCAGACGCCCGCAATGGGCGCAGACGTCGCCAGCCGCTTTGCGGCAGCCCGCGATTGTTACGACCGCGCTTCCGCAATTTTAGGATACGATCTGCTGAAGTTATGCGCGCACGGCAGCGAGGAGCAACTTCGCGAGACCCGGGTGAGTCAGCCGGCGATTTTCACTACCAATGTCGCGCTCTATCAAGCCGTCCGAACATTGGGCCTGACGCCGGTCGTTTCGGGAGGACACTCTTTCGGCGAATACTGCTCGCTGACTATCGCCGACGCAATGACCTTCGAGCAAGCGCTCGAGCTCGTCAACGCGCGCGCTCTGGCGATGGGCCGCGCGGCGGACGTCGAGGCGGGCGCTATGGCGGCGATAATCGGCTTCGAAGAAGCACGGGTTGCCGATATATGCGCGCGCGCCTCCGCGCAAACCGGTCTGAGCGTCGAGGTCGCCAATCTCAATGCGCCCGCTCAAATAGTCGTGTCGGGAGCCGCCGCCGCCGTTCGGGCGGCGATGGAGATAGCTAAGGCGGAAGACGCCAAGCGTGTGGTCGGGCTAAACGTCTCCGGCGCCTGGCATAGCCGGTTGATGCAGCCGGCGGTGGAGACGTTCTCGCGCGAGGTCGAAGCCGCCCGCTTGGAGCTCCCGCGCTTCGAAGTCATCGGCAACGTAGAAGCCGAGCCTTATCGCGAGGTCGCCCAGATCAAACGCTGCCTCATCGCCAGCTTACGGGCTCGAGTTCGCTGGCACGAGACCGCCTTAGGGATCACCGCTTTTCGCCCGGACTTCATAGTCGAATGCGGCGCGCTCGCCGTGCTCTCACCGATGATGCGCCGCCTCGAACAAGTCGCGCCGGACCGTGTCGTGCAGGTGGCAGACAGTGCGGGCCTCGATAAGCTCCGCTCGCTCGCGGAGCGTGCCGCGACCCAAAGCCCATCTTTGGGTTAAGAATTGAACGCTCAGCGCTCTTTAGAAGCTAAACGGGCGATCGTGACCGGGGCCGGTACCGGCATCGGCCGCGCCGTATCCCTCGCATTGGCGGCCGCCGGTGCTACCGTGATGTTATGCGGCCGGCGCTTGCAGCCCCTCGAAGATGTCGAGGAGGAGGTTATCAAAGCCGGCGGAAGCGCGCTCGTGCATCCGGCAGACGTCGCGGACCAAGCCCAGGCTGCCGGCCTTATCCAGGCGGCGAACGAACTCATGGGAAGAATTGACGTGCTCGTAAATAACGCCGGTGCCTCGTACGATGCTTTGGTCCTTCGCATGAAGTGGGATGCTTTGGACACAGCGATCGCCGCCAATCTCAAGAGCGTATTCTACCTGTGCTCGGCGGCGGGAAAGATCATGCTGGCACAGAAAGGCGGCGCAATCGTCAACGTGTCATCGGTAGTTGCGCTGACGGGCAACGCTGGACAGAGCGCCTACGTCGCGGCGAAGGCAGGCGTTATCGGATTGACAAAGTCGCTCGCCCAGGAGTTCGGCTCGCGCGGCATTCGGGTCAACGCGGTCGCACCCGGATTTATCGAGACGGACATGACGGCCGGAATTCCCGATGCGGTACGCGAGACGTATCGGTCCCGCGTGCCGCTGCGGCGCTTCGGGGCTGCGGACGAGGTCGCGGCGGCCGTGATGTTCCTTGCCAGCGATGCGGCGAGCTACGTCAGCGGCCATACGTTGACGGTTGACGGCGGCCTTTCGACGTACTGACGATCAACATGTTTTCCATGCGCTAGGAGGTTGCAACACCTGCCCATGTCAGTGTACGAGAAAGTAAAAAAAGTTTTCGTCGAACAGCTCGGAGTCGATGAGGACGAGGTGACGCCGGAAGCTTCTATCACCGACGATCTAGGCGCCGATTCGCTGGACCAGGTGGAGCTCGTAATGGCGCTTGAAACCGAATTCAACCTCGACATACCGGACGAAGAAGCCGAGAAGATCAAGACGGTCGGTGACGCGGTAAAATACGTAGAAGAGGTGACGGAAAAGGCGTAGCGCTATGCGCACCGTAAAGGGCCGCGCCTAAGGTTTCATGTTCGAATCACTATCCGACCGGCTCGGGGCAATATTTCAACGGCTGCGGTCGCGCGGCAAACTGACCGAAACCGACGTGGCGGAGGTCTTGCGCGAGGTGCGGATCGCGCTGCTCGAAGCCGACGTCAACCTCAAGGTCGTCAAAGATTTCATCGCGTCGATCCGAGAGCGCGCCGTGGGCGCGGACGTCACCGAATCTCTCAGCCCCGCGCAGGCAGTCATCAAAATCGTCCGCGACGGCCTGATCGATCTCATGGGCGGTCAAGCCGTACCCGTGCGCTTTGCGCCTTCGGGGCCGACGTCCATCCTGCTGGCTGGGTTGCAAGGCAGCGGTAAGACGACTCACGCGGCCAAGCTTGCAGTGCATTTCAAACAGCATGGTCGCCGGCCTTTGCTCGTCGCGTGCGATATTTATCGACCGGCTGCAATCAGCCAACTGCAGACGTTGGGAGATCAAATCGGCGTGCCGGTGTGGTCGCAGGCCGCTAAGCCAGCCGAGATTGCGGCGGGGGCGATGGAAGAGGCGCGCAAGGTGGGCTACGGCGCGGTCATCGTCGATACGGCGGGCCGGCTGCAGATAGACGAACCGCTCATGAAAGAACTTGAGGACATCAAGGCTGCGATCGCGCCGCTCGAAGTGCTGCTCGTCGTCGATTCGATGACCGGTCAAGATGCGGTCAACGTCGCTAACGTCTTTAACGCCCGGCTGGAACTCACCGGCACGATCCTCACGAAGCTCGACGGCGACAGCCGCGGCGGCGCCGCCTTGTCCATCCGCGCCATGACGGGCAAGCCGGTGAAGTTCATCGGAACCGGCGAGAAGGTCACGGCGCTCGAGCCCTTTCATCCGGACCGGCTGGTCTCGCGCATCCTCGGGATGGGCGATATGCTAACGCTGATAGAAAAGACTCAAAGCGTCTATGACGAAGAGAAGACAAAGGAACTCGCCGGTAAACTGCGGCGTCAGAGCTTTACGCTTCAAGATTTCCTGGACCAATTACGTCAGATGAAACGTATGGGTCCGCTGGCAGATCTGATGAAGATGGTGCCGGGTTTGGGCAAAATGGCAGCGGCCTCTGCGGTCGACGACAAAGACGTCGCGCGCATAGAGGCGATTATCTGCTCGATGACGCCGGGCGAACGGGCCGAGCCGAAGATGCTCAACGCCAGCCGGAGGCGCCGCATCGCGGCGGGCAGCGGAACAAAGGTGCAGGACGTCAACGCGCTCATCAAGCAGTTTGACGCTTCGCGCCAGTTGATGAAATCGTTCGGGCGCATGGGTAAGCGTATACCTCGCATGCCCGTCCCCATGTAAAGTCACATAGCGCGATCGTTGTGCCGTCGATGATGGCCGGCAAAGGAGAAAACCATTTGGTCCGTATCCGCCTGCGGCGAACCGGTACTAAAAAACAACCGTCCTATCGCTTCGTGGTAGCCGACTCGGCATCGCCGCGCGACGGGCGGTTCCTCGAGATCGTGGGTCATTATAACCCTCGCCGAACTCCGGTCGAGCTTGAGATCAACGAAGCTAAGGTGACGAACTGGCTACAGCGAGGCGCCCAGCCGTCCGGAACCGTCGCCCGGCTGCTCGCCGACAAGGGGTTGTACGAGCGCTCGAGGGTTCCCGTGCGCAAGGCTAGAGCCAAAAAAGCGGAGTCCAAGTAAGATGGCGCCGGAACGACCGTCGGACTTCATCGACTACGACGAAGAAGAAGCGCAGCCGCCGGCGGCTCCGCTCGGCATCGATTACGATGAAGATGATGTCGACGAGGAGCCTGCCGAGGCTGGCCCGGCCGCCGGTCCCCCAATCAGACCAGTGGCGGCCTATGCCGAGGGCGACCAGGATGAAGAAGACGCCGCCGCCGACCTGCGGGAAGGCATAGGTCGAGCCGCGGCGGTCCTCAAGTACATGGTCGAGCATATCGTCGATGAACCCGACGAAATATCGATCGGCGCGTCGACCGACGACCGCGGTCCCGTGCTCCTGCTGCGCGTCGCCGATGAGGACCGCGGCAAAGTGATCGGTCGCCAGGGGCGCATCGTTCAGGCCCTGCGCACCATCGTCAAAGCCGCTTCGGTGGGCAGCGGCGAAAAGATCGGCGTAGAAATCCTCGATTGAGCCGGGTTCCGGCCGGTTGCATCTCCATCGGTCGGATCGTCGGCGCCTTCGGCTTGCGCGGCACGGTCAAGGTCGTCGCTTTTGACCCGACCGATCTGCGCTATGGGCTCGTGGTCAACGCTCGGTTCGGTCATGGCATCGCCCAAACGCTCGAGGTCGCCGAAGTGAAGCGGCAGCGCGGCGGCCTCTTGGTCCGCTTTCGGGGCGTCGAAGATGTCTGTTCGGCTCAAGAGTTGCGGGGCTGCGAACTCTTTTGCCCAGCGTCGGTTCTCGGTTCGTTGGGGCCGCACACTTATCGCGACCGCGAGCTGATCGGTCTTGAGGTATCGGATGCTCGGCTGGGCTCCTTGGGCAAAGTGGGCGAAGTGATGCACTATCCGAGTTCGGACGTCGTCATCGTCGGAGCCCGGCGCATTATGGTCCCGCTTCTGACTGCATACGGCGTGCGCATCGACCTAACCGGAGGCCGCATCACTACGCGGTTGCCTGCCGGCTTTGAAGACATCTGACATTAGCCCGTGAGTTGACACCGGGTCTATTCATGGACTAAAATCCAACCAAAGGCTCGAAGGAGACCAACCTGCTTGCCAGCTGCACTGCCCGCTCCTCGCATAGTTTTGAACCTCGCCGGGGCGGGGTTGAGGACGTTTTTCAACGTGGGCGTCAAGTGGGGTCTGAGCAACACTGATCAGATGAAGCTTCTCGGCCTGACGTCGCGGTCCACTTTCTTCAAGTGGCGCAAGCAGCAGCCGCACAGCGTGCCGCGCGACACGCTCGAACGAATTTCGTACGTGCTCGGCATCTATAAAGCGCTGCATGTCTTGCTGCCGGGCGAAGGTGCCGCCGACTCGTGGTTGCGCCGGCCGAACGCGGCGCCGTTGTTCGGCGGTAAGCCGGCGCTGGAACGCATGCTGCGGGGCAACGTCGGCGATCTCTATGCTGTCCGTCAATACTTAGATGCGATGCGCGGAGGCTGGGCGTAAACGTCCAACGGGCTGCCGTGCGCTGGCATCCGTGTTGGCGCGCCGTTCCCAGCCGCTATCCGCCCGTTGATCTGTTCGAGCGGGTTGCCGATCCGGCCGACCTTGAGGCGGTTTACGAGATCGAAGCGTTGACGAACGACCGCCTGCGCGACCAGGTCGGCGACCTGTCGCTGGTGCCGCCGGCGGATCGAGTCTCAGGACCGCATTCGAGCGTCATAATGGCTGCGTTTACGCACCTCAACCCCTTGGGCAGCAGGTTCAGCGACGGCTCGTACGGCGTGTTCTATGCCGCTGCCGCACGAAAGACGGCGGTGGCCGAGACTCGCCACCATCAAGAGCTGTTCATGCGCCGCACTAACGAAGCGCCTATGGAACTCGACATGCGTGTCTATTGCGCATGGCTCGACGGCGTGCTTTGCGATATCCGGGGCCGCCAAGCGCAGATGGCTGCGGTTTATGCTCGCGATGACTACGCCGCATCGCAGGCGTTTGCAAAACCGATCCGCCAAGCCGGCACCGATGGCATCGTCTACGACAGCGTGCGGCTGGCGGGCGGGCAGTGTGCGGCCGTTTTCAGGCCGCCCGTGATTGCGCATTGCCGGGTAGACCGCCATCTATGCTACGTCTGGGACGGCTCTGCGATCTCTTGGGTCTACGAAAAGCGGCGCCTGCCGCGCTGAGCGACCTGGGTCTGCGTCAGGCTCCGGCGCGGTCGGCTAAGAACTCGCAGATCATAGCGTTGACGAGCGAAGGCTGCTCGGCGTGAGGCATGTGCCCAGCGCCTTCCACGATGCGGAGCTGGGAGCCGTCGATAGATCTTGCCAGGTACTCCGAATACTTGGGTGGCGTCATCCGGTCGGCTGACCCGACGATGATCAGGCTCGGCACAGCGATCGTGCGCACGTCGTTCATCACGTCGAACTCGTCGCACGCCCGGTAGTCCAAAACGGTCGATTCTTGGCCGACCGTGACGTGCCAGTTCTCGAGGCGCGATCGCAGATCGAGGCCGGCCGCCGCGGACAACGTGTAGTCGATCAGATCGTCTATGCAAGCCGGCCACCGCTGTGCCAGCATCCGCAAGATGCTGGGCGCGACTTTGAGGCGTGCGCCCGTTCCGATCAGCACGAGACCTGCCAGCGAGTCCGGATAGCGCAGGGCGTATGCCAGCCCGATCGCGCCTCCGAGTGAGTTGCCGGCTATCACCGGCCGGTCGATAGCTGCGGCGCGTCGCCACTCCTCCAACCAATCGACGCAGGCCCCGACCGAGGTAAGCGCCGGCCCATGGGGATGACCCGGCAACGACAGGGCACAGCAGTCGGCGATGGCAGCCCGCTGATCGCTGAAGCTATCGGCCGTATGCCCCGAACCGTGCAAGCACAGCAGGGTTCGCATGTGACCGTCCTTTCCCGCAAGCGCAACCGCGTTCCGGCTAGGAATGCGTACGTATGTTCGAAAATCATGGCTGGTGATTAGCCTGCCCGTACCGGGCTGGCCGGCGGAGCCCGGACCGGGGGATGTGGCCCGCTTAGGGCCGAGCGCGGGCGATGGCGTCGGCCGGTTGTGGGACGACATCGACCTGTGGTCTTGTCGATTCAGCGTGGTCGACATCGAAACGACCGGGAGCGTGTGGGGCCAAGACGCCATCACCGAGATAGGCATGGTGGATGTGAGCGACGGCGTCATAGGCAAAACGTGGCGGTCGTTCGTGAATCCCGGCCGCTCGATCCCGCGCTTCATCACCGGACTGACGGGCATCACCGATGAGATGGTCGCCGCCGCGCCGCGCATCGACGAGATCTTGGGCCAAGCACTCGACTTCATAGGCGATGCGATCGTCGTGGGCCACAACGTGCGCTTCGACGCGGGCTTCATAAACTTCGAATTGCGCCGCCACAAACAGCCCCCGCTCGGCAATCCGCTGATCGACACCCTGGCGCTGTCTCGACGGACGGTCGCCGCGGTCTACAACTACAAACTCGGCACGCTCACTCGCGAATTGGGCATCGACGTAGAGCGTCACCATCGCGCGCTCGCGGACGCCGTAGCGACGGCTCAGCTGTTGTTGCACTGCGTCAAGAAGCTGGAAGACTGCGGCGTCTTCACGTTCGGCGCGTTGGGACCGTTTCTGCAAAGCCGCTCGACGACGCTCAAGCGACCCGCGAGAGTGAAAACTTTCGGCGGCGCTTCGCAGTTGCCCGTTTGGACGGCGGCGATGATCGACGAATTGGCGACCGTTCCGTCGGTCCCGGGCGCGTACATTTTGAAAGACGCCGGCCAAACCGTGGTCTACGTGGGCAAGTCGTGCAATTTGCGCCGCAGACTGCGCGCTTACGCCACCGCGCGCACTCCGGCGGGGGCTAAGATGCGCGCTCTGCGTGCCACGGTCGCAACGTTCGAATGCATTCCGACCGGATCGGAGTTCGAGGCTCTGCTCTTGGAATCCGAGCTAGTGAAGGCCTACGATCCGCCCTTCAACGATCGGCTACGCAACTTCAAAGACTTTGGGTTCATCAAGATCGAGCGCGTGCCGTACGGGCGGGTTATGACGACCACGCGCCTGGCGGCCGACGGTGCCCACTACTTCGGACCTTATGGCAGCATCGCTGCGACTCGGGCGGCGGTCAGCGCATTGCAAGAGGCACTCGATCTCTATGGGGCTGACGGACCAAGTGCAGGCGTAGATCGGCTCCCAGCCGCGCAGTACGATGCCAGAATCGAGGAGGCGATCGCGTGCATCGAGGGTGCGGTGGACGATGTGCTGCTGACGGTTGCTAAACGCAGAGACGAGGCTGCCGTGCGGGGCCGCACCGATGTCGTCAGGCGTGAAGAGCTGCGCTTGGAACGACTGCGCCGGCTGCGCGTCCGGCACGCGGGCCTGCGCCTGGCTACCGGCCTACACGTTCTCGTCTTGGCGCCATCGTCGGAGCCGGGGGAGGAGGCCTGTTTCCTTTTCTGCGGCGGCAGGCTCGCAGGCCGATGCCGACTGCCGCGCCGACTGCCTCAACGCGCTCAGGCAAGCAGGCTGCTCGCTGCGATGCTGGCGGAAAGTCACCGGCCGGAACAAGCCTCCCGCACGTTCGCGCGCCAAGAGGAGATCGACCAGCTACACATCTTGGCCGGATGGTTCGCGCATCGCCGCGAGGGGCTGTGCTACGTCGAACTGCCGCCGTGCAGGCCGACGCCCGACGATGCCATCGGCTGGTCAGCAGCAATTTTAGACGGCCGGACGATAAAGCTTGCCGAAGGCAACAGCCCGACCCTAAGCGTATACTAAGACATGAGTACGAAGATGCTTGCGTCCGCCATAGCGCTAGCGCTGACCGCTGCAGTAGCGACGCCTGTCCTTGGCATCCCGCACGCCACTGCGCCGCTGACCGAACAGACGCAGGCGACCCTTATCCCGAGCGGTACCCTAGTGCGAATCGCCATGCTTCAAAGCGTTTCCTCGGCGAGCAGCAAGCCGGGGCAGGCCTTCCAATTCAAAGTGGTCGATGACGTGAAGATCGCCGACAGAGTAGCGATCGTGGCGGGCACCACGGGATCCGGTAAGATTATGGAATCGCGGCCCGCACGCGGGGGCCGTCAGGACGGAAGCCTGCACGTTGAATTCGACCCGATTCATCTTGCTGACGGTACTAAGGTCGAGGTCGCCATCACCCAGCAGAGCTTAGCCGCAGACGCCAATCAGCATAACAACATGGCCGGCTCGCTGGAGCAGGTAGCGGACATGGCGATACCGGGATTCTTCTTGTTGGACTTCTTGCGCCGCGGCGATAACGTGACCCTGGCCGCCAATGCTCCTTTCCACATCGGCGTGACGGTCGACGCTTTTCTCTCTCGTTAGGCGGGCCGTTGCGGCTTAGGCCGGCTCAGCCCGCCCCGCGTGCGCCACCCGGTTCCGCAAGATGCCGATTTCGTCGATTTCGATCTCAACGCAGTCGCCCGCGCCCAACTTTCCGACGCCGCTGGGCGTACCGGTTGCGATGACGTCGCCTTCTTCCAAAGTAAACGCAGCGCTGACGTATTCTATCAGCGTTGGAACGTCAAAGACCATCTGCGAAGTGCTGCAGTCCTGCATCAAGTCGCCGTTGCGCCGCGTACGCAACCGCAACGCTGCCGGGTCCAGCTCGGTCGCGATGCACGGGCCCATGGGGGCAAACGTGTCAAATCCCTTGGCGCGCGCCCATTGGCCGTCCGTCTGCTGCAAGTCTCGCGCCGTTACGTCGTTGATCAAGGTGTAGCCGCAAACGAAGTCGAGCGCGCGCTCCCGGGTAGCGCGGCGGCACCGGCGGCCGATCACGACCGCCAGCTCTCCCTCGAACTCGACGCGCTCGCTTTGCGGCGGCAATTCGATAGTGCCATCCGGCGGCAACAACGCCGACGGAGGTTTGAAGAACAGCATGGGCTCGGCCGGGACCGCGCTGCCCATCTCCGCGACGTGGTCGACGTAATTGCGACCCACGCATACTATCTTGGTGGGGGTGCAGGGGGGCAGCAAGCGCGCTTCGGCCAAGGTCCAACGCCGCCCGCTCGCGTTGACGCAGTCGCCGTCTAAGGTTCCGCTGTGTAGCGCATGATCGGCGACGAAGCGGACCTGCTTCATCTACGCGCGTTGCGTTAGAGAAGATCCTCGTTGCACCACTGCGGCAGCCAACGCCACGCCGCGCGGATTCCTGACTGATCTCAGGGCACCGTACCACAGCAGCGCGACGGTCAGTGCGTCGCGCACGACGATGAACGCGATACCGATCGGCGTGGGCACGCTGAGCCTGCTGAGCGCCACCAACGATTCGATGCATACGATCAGCACGCCGGCGCTCAGCGCAGCCCAAGTGACGGGGGCTGTCGGCATCGGCAAGTGAGCGGGCACTGCGGTGCGCATCGCGCGCAACGTCCAACGAGCTCCGAAGAAGCCGATAGCAAGCGCCAGCGCTAAGCCGACGCAAAACACGGTCCCAAAGAACGTCAAGCTGAGTGTGGCGCCGCCCGATGCGGCGTGAGTCGCGATGAGCCGCGCCAGCGCATTGAGCAATCCGCGCACAGTCCACACCGCCGCTAGGTAGGCGGCTGCTTGGGCTAACACGGCGCAGCCGTAGATGACGGCCAAGCGTTGAACGACGCGCGTTCGGACCGACGGCGGCATGGGCGGCATGCTGGACATGCGACGACGCGTTCGCGCAAGCGACGAACGTCTCTTTCATGCTAGCGGCATTAAAGGCGACGGAAGCGGTACCGCGCAATACGCCGACCACCCTATGCAGCATTTCGATCTGTGCGTGCTCGGAGCCGGCAGCGCGGGTTATAACGGCGCCGTCGCCGCTCGCAAAGCCGGCAAGTCCGTCGCGCTCGTCGACGGGACCGCCGAGTTGGCCGGCCTGTGCATACTGCGCGGCTGCATGCCTTCCAAAGCGTTACTCCGCTCCGCGGACGTCGCTCACTTAGTACGCACCGCGCCCGAAGTCGGCATCCACCCCGGCGGCATGCGGCCCGACATCGATTATGTCGTCGAGCGCAAGCGGCGGATCATCGGCGAATTCGCCGCCGAGCGAACTGCGGGAATCAAATCGTTCCCGCTTTTTCGCGGCGCCGCGTCCTTCGTGTCGGCAGACAGCTTGCAAGTCGATGATGAGGTGATCTCCGCATCCAACTTTCTAGTGGCCACGGGTTCGGTCGTCAGCGTACCGGACATAGGCGGCCTCGAACAGAGCGGCTATCTCACCAGCGACGATGTCTTAGAGTTAAAGACGCTGCCCAAGAGCATCGTCGTGCTCGGCGGCGGTGCGGTGGCTTGCGAGCTGGCGCAATACCTGGCCCGCCTGGGCGTGCGCACTACCGTCCTTCAACGCAGCGCGACGCTGTTGTCGAGTGAAGACCCGGAGATCGGTGAAACCATCCGCGCGGCGTTCGAACGGGAGGGCATTCAGGTCGTCACCGGAGTCAGCGTGCGCCACGTCGAGCGCCAAGACAAGCTGACGGTTGACGCCGACATCGCAGGCGTACGCGAACGGTTCGAGGCGGATGAAGTCTTCGCGGCTTTAGGCCGCCGGGCGAACACTGAAGGTTTCGGATTGCAGGCGGCCGGCATCGATTACGATCTTTACGGCATCAAGGTGGACAGATATCTACGCACTTCTAACCGCATTGCATACGCTGCCGGCGACGTCACGGGCTTCAGCCGGGAGCTCGTGCATCTGGCCGTTTACGAGGGAGAGCTTGCCGTCGCAAACGCCTTCGGGCAAGGCGATCCTAAGCCGGTGGACTACCAGCTGCATGGGTCGCGCGCCGTTTTCACCGAGCCGGAAGTGGCTATCGCCGGCAAAACCGAGCGCGACTGCCGGGCCGAGGGCATCGACTTCATCTCGGCAACTTATCCGTTCCGGGATCACGGAAAAGCTATCGTCGCAAACCTGACCGATGGCTTCGTCAAGATGCTCGCTACGACGCAGGGCCGCATCTTGGGCATAACTTACGTCAGTGCGGGCGCATCCGATTTGATCGCCGAAGCGATCGCCCTGATCCACTTCGGAGCCAACGTGTCCGACGTCTTGGACATGCCGCATCTTCATCCGACGATGGCCGAGATATTGACGTATCCCGCCGAGATGCTGACCGAACAAGTCAAGGCAGGGTAGGCGTGCGGGTTCCCGCGCAGGCGCGCCATCCGTTGTACCAAGAGCCGCACCTTTACGACCTCGCGTTTGGGTTTCGCGACATCCCCGAGGAGTGCTCCGGTATGCTCGAGCTCGCCCGCCGGCACGGTTTGATGGCGCCGCTCAGCGTCGCGGACATCGCCTGCGGCCCCGCGCATCATCTGCGCGAGTTGGCGCGGCGCGGACTGCGTGGCTACGGCATCGAGCTCAACCGCGAGATGGTCGCCTACGCGCGCAGTCTAAGCACGCAGCAAAGCGCGGACATCCGGCTGCAGCACGCCGATATGCGAACCTTCAGCCTCAAGCCGCGCGTCGACATGGCTTTGTGCCTGTTCGACTCGTTCAGCCATTGCATCACCGATGCGGATGCGGTAGCGACGCTGCGGGCAACCGCCAAAGCGCTCAAGCAGCGGGGGCTGTTATTCGTGGAGCTGACGCACCCAGCAGACTATTTCAGTACGGTCGCCAAACGGACGAGTACTCGCTGGACGCAGCGTTATCCGGAAGCGACTGTTAAGACGCGCTTTTCCACCACCAGGATAGATCCAATCGAAGAGACCTACGTGGCCAGCATGACGATCGACGCAACCTTCGGCAAGGGGCACCGCGCTAAGCGCATCGTGGACCGCCAGCTGCATCGCATGTGGTTCAAGAGCAGCATGCGCAACGTCAGCGGGGCGAGCGGCGCGTTCGAGCCCGTGGGCTGGTACGGCGACTTCACCCCCGACGTTCCGCTGACGTCCGAAGCGGCGGCGTGGCGCATGCTCGTGGTCCTGCGCCGCCGCTAGCACCTTCCAGATCCAGGATTTCCTTCGCTCGGGCAAAGACGGCGTCGAGCATCGCCTCTGAGAGCTTGCCGGTATTGGTGTTCTGCCGGCTCGGATGGAAGCAGGCCAAGACGCTGATGTGGCAAGAGCCGGACGATACCATGCCATACTCGGCCCCGTGCGCGAAGCGCGGCCGCGGACGCGCCAACGCATAGCCCCGCTCGGCCAGTCGCTGCAATAGCGCATCGAATCCCACCTTGCCCAATCCCACGGCCACCCGCAGGTCAGCGAGCAGATCGAGTTCGGCTCGCATGTGCACCGCGCAACGGGCGAGCTGCAAGCGGGTCGGCTTGTTGCCCGGCGGCGCGCAGCGTAAAGCTGCAGTGATGACGGCGCCTTCAAGTTGGAAGCCGTCGCCGGCGCACCTTGAAATAGGCGTGGTCGCAAACCCGTTGCGGTAAAGCGCCCGCGCGAGCCAGTTGCCGGACGAATCACCGGTGAACATGCGGCCGGTGCGATTGCCGCCGTGCGCGGCGGGCGCCAACCCCACGATCAAAAGCCGTGCGTCGGCGCGGCCGAGACTGGGCAGGGGTCTACCCCAGTAACGCTCCCCGGAGAACTCGGCCTTGCGGCGGGCCGCGACCTCAGAGCAGTAGCTGCGCAGCTCTGGGCAGCGGGCGCACCTGATCGTCCGGCTCCGGACCGCGTCTAGCAGTTGGTCACGGGACGCCACCGGCTTAGCTCGCTGTGGCGGCCGCAGCGCACGCGTCATCGCGCAAGCGCCTTCGGCCGAGCCAAAAACACGAGCACGATCGCGCCGGCTGAGATGAACGCGAGGATGCGAAAGCAGTCGTCGAACGAGGCGATGGCCGCCTGTTGCGCTATGATCGCATGAAGCGCTTGGATGGCTTGATCGTGTCCGAGCGTTGGATCGCTGCCGGCGCGCGCCTGAAAAACGGACTGCAAGGCTGTCAGCCGGCTGTTGACGCTCGAACTAAAGGCGGTGACGGCTTCGCCGAAGCGTTCGCTGTGAAAGACCTCCCGCTGGACGACGAGAGAACCCAAGGCCGCGATCGCGAGCGAGCCGCCTAGAGTTCGGGTGAGATTGTACAGTGCCGAGGCTTCGGGTTTTTGACGCTGGGGCAAATTTTGGATGCCGATAGCGGTCAGCGGCACGAAGATAAATGGCAAAGCGACGCTGCGGGTGGTGTTGAACCAGACGAGGCTAGAAAACGATAGATCGGCGTTTATGAAGGAGTTGAACCAGCAGGAAGTGGCTAGGCCGACGAAGCCGATGGCGCACAGCAAACGGGGATCGATCATTCCGGTCAACCGTCCGACGATGGCAAAGCACGGCAGGGACGCAAGTGCAGCGGGCAGCAGGGAAAGGCCTATTTGAAGCGCGGTATAGTGTAGGATCTGCGCGCAAAAGACCGGCAGCAGGAAAACCGAACCGAATAGCGTGGACGCGACGACCACGCCCATGATATTACCGATGAGAAAATTATAGTCGGTAAAAATGCGCAGGTTGATGAACGGGTGGGCTGTGCGCAGCTCAACCCACAAGAACGCCAGCAGCGCCGCCGTCGAGACGAAGGAAAGAACCACGATGTAGCCAGAGTCGAACCAGCCCTCGCGCTGGCCGTTTTGCAGCACGACCTGGAAGCTCGCAAGCCAAACCGTAGCTGCCGCCAGTCCGTAGACGTCGATCGGCAAGCGCTTGGTGATCTCGCGCTTTGGCGTATGGATGGCGACCGACGTCATGAACAGTCCGAGCGCGACGATCGGCACGTTAACGTAGAAAATCCAGCGCCACGTCAGGTTGTCCGTGAGCCAGCCGCCCAAGGTCGGACCGATGATCGGCCCGAGGATGGATCCCGAACCGAAGATCGCCGTCGCCAGCGCCGTCTGTTCCGGGGGAAACGCTTCAAGCATGATCGAGAAGGAAACGGGCAGCAGCGCGCCCCCACCGATGCCTTGAAGGATGCGGAAAAAGATAAGGGACGGCAAATTCCAGGATAATCCGCATAGCATCGACGCGCCTACGAATGCCAACTGGCTGAACATGTAATAGCGCTTAAGGCCGATGAGATTGCTCAGCCAGCCGGTCATGGGAATCACGATGACGTTTGAGATCAGGTAACCGGTCAACACCCAAGTTATTTGATCGATATCCGCTCCGAACGCCGCTTGGATGTTCGGCACGCTGACGTTTACGATGGTCGAATCTAAGATCGCGGTGAGCGCGCTGATCATGACCGCCGCAGCGATCATGTAGCGGTTGCCCGTCACGCGTTTTTCGTAGGGCTGATCTTGCATCGTGCGATTGCTTTATTTAGCGTGGGCGATGCCGGCCCTTCCAAGGGCGGCCTGGCTGCTCGCGCGAATGCCGCAGGCCATGGCAATGACTTCGGTTACGGTCAGGGTTCAGCGAGCAGGGGATCGGTACTTCGGAGATCACGGTTGGC
Organism: Vulcanimicrobiota bacterium; assembly: GCA_030853635.1. Lineage (GTDB taxonomy): Bacteria > Vulcanimicrobiota > Vulcanimicrobiia > Eremiobacterales > Eremiobacteraceae > Mawsoniella. The sequence goes on from JALYUR010000140.1 coordinate 28,751, forward strand.
TGCGCACTCATCACTCGTTTAGTTTCGCGGATTATTACGATCCCGAGAACCTCAATTGGGGGGCACTGCGCGTGCTAAACGACGACTGCATCGCCCCCGGCCGAGGCTTTGACACTCATCCGCACCATGACATGGAGATCATTACCTACGTGCTCGAAGGTCAGCTAGAGCACCGAGACAGCATGGGAAACCGCGGTGTAGTAGGCCCCGGCGGCGTGCAGTACATGAGCGCCGGCACGGGCGTAGCGCATTCCGAATATAACCCGTCGCAGGACCGCGAACTGCGCCTGATTCAGATGTGGATATTGCCCGGCCGGCGGGGCCTGAAGCCGGCGTACGGTCAGATCGACTTTACGGCCGACGCGCGGTTGGACCGGTGGCTGACAATCGCAGCGGGACCTGGCGCGCCTGCGCCGATCCAGTTTTCGCAGAACGCCACCTTTTTGGTGAGCCGCCTGGAGTCCAAGACGATCGGCCACAATTTCGCGGCGGGCAGATTGGGTTTTCTATTCGTGGCCGATGGAGATGTGGTGGTCAACGAGGAGAAGCTGAATTCCGGTGACGCGCTGCGCATCGCTGGTCTGGATGAGCTCAGCGTTACCGGCAAGGGCGAAGTGTTGTTGTGGGACCTGCCGAAGGTCTAAGCGCAGCAATCGCGGCTTATGCTCTCGTTTTTGAAACCGCCCAGTTAGGAGAACCAAGATGCCAGCTGCCTGCAGGCACAAGGCTGAGATTCGCGAAGTAACCCCCAGCGCCGAGGGTTGTGAGGATTGCCTCAGGACCGGTGATGACTGGGTCCACTTGCGCCTTTGCCAGACGTGTGGCCACGTGGGGTGCTGCGACTCATCCAAGAACAAACACGCGACCAAGCATTTCCATGCCACCAAACATCCAGTCATCCGGTCACTTCAACCGGGCGAGGACTGGATGTGGTGTTACATCGACGAGACGATGGTCGCATAGCGACGCGAGGCACTGGGGGCTGGCCAGTTCTTAGTTCTAAGTATGCTGAATAATCGGTGGTCTCACGAGCAGCCCATGCTGCGGCCGCAGCAGTCGCAAACGTAGCACGTCCCGTTGCGCCGGGTCAGCGAACCGCAGACATCGCACATCGGTGCGTCGCCCATCAACCCCGCCATCTGCGCTTCCCGGGAGCGTATCGCGTTGAGCTGCGCTCCAAGCTCCTGCGAGACGGGCTGAGTCGCCGGCTTTGCTTGCGCCGACGCCGCGCCGCCTTGTCTTCCGTTGATCGGACCGGCACTGTTTTTTGCAGTGGCCCGAACACTTCCCCGCTCGGGCGCGGGGGACTGTGGCTGTGCGGTTGGTCCCTCGACGATGTCACCATCAAATGCCGGCGCCGCCTCTTCATGGTGCGTCGTGTCGACGTCGCGGTCTTCCGGCTTCACTTGCACGAAGTCGGTACGTCCCAGGTATTCCATGCCCAAGACGCGGAAGATGTAATCGACGACGCTCGTGGCGTGTTTTATGTTCGGATGATCGACGAAACCGTTGGGCTCGAAGCGAGTGAAGACGAACTTGTCGACGAACTCCTCCAGCGGCACTCCATACTGCAAGCCGATCGATACCGCTATGGCGAAGCAGTTCATCAAGCTGCGGAATGAAGCACCCTCTTTGTGCATGTCGACGAATATCTCGCCGAGGGTTCCATCGCCGTATTCGCCGGTCCGCAGAAAGACGGTGTGCCCCGCGATTTTGGCCTTTTGGGTCCAACCGCGCCGCTTCGCGGGCAGACGATTGCGCTCGATCGCCTTTGCGAACTGGCGCTTGAAGTCCGTATTGGTCGCATTGGCCAAAATGCGCTGCGCGGCGGCTAGTATCTCGTCGGGGCGCAGTTCCTCCGCTCGGCGGTCCCGGGCGGCGGTGAGCTGCTTGTCGAACTCTTCGGACAACGCCAACTGGCGGTCGTCCGAGCGGTCGCTGGTCTTGTCGGATCCCTTGTTAGACAGCGGCTGCGATAGCTTGGAGCCGTCGCGATAAAGCGCGATCGATTTTAAGCCCAAGTCCCACGAACGCATGTAGGCTTCTTGGATATCGGCGACGGTCGCTTCGTTGGGCATGTTGATCGTCTTGCTGATCGCGCCGGAGATGAACGGCTGGGCAGATGCCATCATGCGCACGTGCCCCATGTGAGCGATGAACCGCCGCCCGAGCTTGCCGCACTTGTTGGCGCAGTCGAATACGGCGTAATGCTCTTCCTTGAGGTGAGGCGCTCCCTCCACGGTCATCGTTCCGCAGATGTAGTAGTTGGCGGCGTCGATCTGGTCCCGGCTGTAACCAAGCGCTGCCAGTAGATCGAAATCCACCGCCGCATACTGCTCGGGCGTAAACCCGAGACGCTGCATGGTCGCTTCGCCAAGCGACCACTGGTTAAAGGCGAAGCCGATCTCGAACACCGTCGGCAACGATTTTTCGATTTTCTGGATATCTTCTTCCGTGAAGCCGCGAGCGGTCAACGTGTCAGCGTTGACGTAAGGCGCTCCATACAGCGACCCAGATCCTTTGGCGTACCGGATCACGTCCTTGATCTGCTGCTGCGTATAGCCGAGATGCCGCAGCGCCATCGGAAGCGATTGGTTGATGATCTTGAAGTAGCCGCCGCCCGAAAGTTTCTTGAACTTGACGAGCGCAAAATCAGGCTCGATGCCGGTGGTATCGCAGTCCATCTGCAGACCGATCGTGCCGGTGGGCGCCACGCACGTTGCCTGTGCGTTGCGATAGCCGTACTGTTCGCCCAGCGAAACGGCTTGATCCCACGCCGCCCGCGCTGCCGCGAGCAGATACGGGGGACACAAGTTGGGGTCGATGCACATCGGCACGACGGAAAGCCCTTCGTACTCCTTCGCCTGAGCGTTGTACGCGGCGCGCCGATGGTTGCGCATGACTCGCAGCATGTGCTGCGCATTGTCCTTATAGCGTGGGAATGGCCCGAGCTGACCCGCCATTTCCGCTGAGGCAGCATACGATTGACCGGTAAGGATGGCGGACAAAGCTCCGGCCATCGCGAGCGCCCGCGGCGAGTCGTACGGGATGCCCGAGACCATCAGCAATGTGCCAAGGTTGGCATAGCCGAGGCCCAGCGTTCTGTACTCGTAGGATTTGCGCGCTATTTCGGGACTCGGAAATTGTGCCATAAGCACGGAGATTTCCAAGACGATCGTCCACAGGCGTGCCGCATGCATGAACGAGTCAACGTCGAACCGATTCTTGTCGCCATCGTAGAACTTCATCAGGTTGATGCTTGCAAGATTGCATGCGGTGTCATCCAAAAAAAGGTATTCCGAGCATGGGTTACTGGCGCGGATGCGGCCCCCGTCCGGGCATGTGTGCCATGCGTTGATGATGTCGTCGTACTGCACGCCTGGGTCGGCGCATGACCACGCGGCGCGCGCGATTTGAGCCCATAGATCACGTGCCCGGACGGTGCGGGCTACGCTTTTGTCGCGCCGCCATAGCAAATCCCAGGAGCCGTCTTTGCGAACGACGTCAACGAAGGCGTCTGGCACGCGCACGGAGTTGTTAGAATTTTGGCCGGAAACCGTCTGATAAGCCTCACCCTCGTACGAGCCTCCGAAGCCTGCGGCGATCAGGGCGGCGACCTTTTTCTCTTCCTCTACTTTCCAGTTTATGAACTTTTCTATGTCCGGATGATCGATGTCGAGGATAACCATCTTGGCCGCGCGGCGCGTTGTGCCGCCGCTCTTGATGGCGCCCGCGGCGCGGTCGCCGACGCGCAGAAAAGACATCAGGCCGCTCGACGAACCTCCGCCCGATAGCTTCTCTCCCTCAGCGCGTAAGTTGGAAAAGTTCGTTCCCGTACCGCTCCCATACTTGAAGAGCCGCGCCTCGCGCACCCATAAGTCCATGATGCCGCTGTCGTTGACGAGATCATCCTCGACCGACTGGATAAAACAGTTGTGCACAACGACATTGTTCGTCAGAAAGGCGTGGCTGTGTGTTCCGATATCGTAGACGTCCTCATCTCCGATGTAGTCGATGGCTTGAATGCTTTCATCGCGAAGTCGAGATGCGGAACGGCACGGTCGGTCCAGGGCCAGCGCGAGCTTGTTTGATTTGTCTGCGGATATGAAACCAACCAGTGAAGCGAACTTCTTTTTTGCCCCACCCCAACCAATAGTTACTTGATGGTAAGGTTGCCGGTCGGGGCGGGAATCTCGACAGATGCTTATTCGATTGTAGATTCCAAGAAGTCGAGTTCGTTTTATTTTCAGCCGTACGTCCGCGGAGACTACACTGCGCTCATGGCGATGTACACCGGGGAGCACAGTATCCACGAGTTCACTGATGAAGCCTTGCTCTTGCTCGTTGACGGTCATGGCTTCTATTGTAAGGCTTCGATTAGTACCCGAGGCGTATTGGCCGACAAAACCATCAGATTGTAACCAGCCCACTAGAGCCGCTTCCGCCTGTTGCATTGGAGTACTATTACCGACGATATCCGTGTCGGTACGCTGAACCAGGCGCATACCAGCAGTCAGTCTGTCGACCCGACACCAGGCCCTGACTCCCCGCTCGTCGGTTGCCAAAACGAGATGATCCGGTGTCGCTTCGATGGCATTGCCGTTGGCTAGCCTCACCCGATAGACGGGCTTGACACCGTTATGTTTTACGGCAGTGACCTTGGTTATGCCTGAAGCATCGTAGACTGGCAAGCCGATTAGGCGTCTTGTTACAATATCGCCGATTTGAATCGGACCGTCCGGCGTCGTGACCATGGCACGGTACGGTAAACACGCATGGGGCTGTGGATGAGTGTAAGAATCTTTGCCCTTGGTTAGCTCTTTGGTGTCCGGATCAACGAAGTAGTGGCCTTGCGACGGGCCGGTGATCCCGTATGCGTACGCAAGGCCCGTGTTGAACCACTGAGGGGAATTGGGCGCAGCCATCTGATTGATGAGCATGTGCGTGATCTCGGCGTCGAAGGCGGCCGCGTCTTCGTCGGAGTCGAAGTAACCGTAGCGACGGCCCCAATCCGTCCAGCACCCGGCCAGCCGGCGCACCACTTGGCGCGCTGACGTCTCGCTGCCCAGGCTGCCGTCGCCTTGGGGCACACCCGTCTTGCGAAAGTACTTTTGCGCCAAGATATCCGTGGCCACTTGCGACCAACTGCGCGGCACGTCGATATCGTGCATTTCGAAGACGACCGAGCCGTCCGGCTCGCGGATGACCGAGTCACGCCGGTCCCATGTAATCGCGTCGAGCGGATCTTTTTGTGCGTCAGTGAAGCGTCTTTGGATCTTCATGTAGGGCTCAATTGGCCTTTCGTGAGGGATGCCTTCGGCGGCTAAAACGCAGCTAACCGTACCCACCTGTTGTGGTGCACAACGGTGCTGGGCACATTATATAGCGTGCGGTCTCTTGATGCAAGGAAAATTTCGAACGCATGTTTGTTCAGCCGCTATCCCTTATTCCATAAGCCAAACGCAGAGTTATCCGCAATTTTTATGCACAGTGGACAGGCCTCTGCGCATGGCTACGCGACCCAAGAACGGGCCGTTAGCCGCCCGGCTGACGAGGCCGGGGGCTTGAGCCCGGCCCGCGCAGAACTTCGCAGCGATGAGCGCGGCCTATCCGGACGGTACCCCCGCCAACCTCGGCATCGTCCCGCGTCCGCAGAGCTCGCCTACATCCTCGGCAGCACCGCGCCCTCGGCGGCTCGCGCTCGTCCAGTTCGCTCCCCGCAAGGGCGATGTCGACGCTAACTTGGGCGTTATCGGGGAAGCCTTCGAAGCGCTGGCGCAAGACGCGGAGCCGTTACCCGACGTCATCGTCTTTCCGGAAGCCGCTTTGTCCGGTTACTTCGTCGAGGGGGCGGTGCGCGAGGTGGCGATGCCCGCCCGCGATGCGCTCGAGCGGCTGGCCGGTCTGGTCCAAGGCATGCCGGAACGAGGCCGCAGCGTCGACGTGGTGGTGGGCTTTTACGAAGCAGCCGACGGCAAGTACTACAACAGCGCGCTGTACGCGACGGTTCGCCCCAACGTGATTCTGCGCCACGTTCATCGCAAGCTGTTCCTGCCGACGTACGGCGTTTTCGACGAGGAGCGGTTCATATCGCGCGGCCGCACCATCGATGCTTTCGACACGGCTTACGGCCGCGCCGCGATTTTGATCTGCGAAGATGCTTGTCACTCGCTCAGCACGACGGTAGCCGCCCTGCGGGGTGCACAGATCATCTTCATCCCCAGTGCTTCGCCCGGGCGCGGCCTCGAGGATGGCGAGCCCGCAAACGTGCGGCTCTGGCGCGATATCATGCGGGTCGCGAGCGCCGAACATGGAGTGTTCGTCGCCTATGCGGGACTCATCGGGTTTGAGGGCGGCAAGGGGTTGACCGGCGCGTCTCGCTTGGTCGGCCCGTTCGGCGACCTGCGCGCTGAGGCTCCGTTCGATGAGCCGGCCATTCTTCGCGTCGACGCCGCGCTCGAGGATGTCGCTGCTGCCCGTGCCGCGCTGCCGATGCTCGGCGATTTAGAGGCTAATCTTGCGGAGCTGACCTCCATGCTCGAGCAAACGCAACGATCGACGCCGGCGAAGCCTTGAAGATCGGCGCCGCTAGCGCCGGTGTGGCGACGCACGGGTTGCGCATCGTCCGGGCTTTACCGGCCGACGCCGAACTGCGCATCGATGTTTCGCTTGTCGAGCGCTGGCTCGTGAGCTTCTTGCGCGACGAACTGGTGAGACGGCGCTCGATCGTCAAAGCGGTAGTCGGCGTTTCCGGCGGCGTGGATTCCGCGGTGGTCGCCATGCTGTGCGCCAAGGCTTTGGGCCCGCAAAACGTCTTAGGGGTCCGCATGCCGCACGCAGCATCGAGCGCCCAAAGCACCGAGCATGGAAGACGAGTGATCGAGGCGACGGGCATAGAGGACCGCCTAGTGGACATAACCGACGCCGTCGAAGGGTATCTGCGCGCTGAGCCGGGCGCCGACGCCAAACGGCGCGGCAACGTCATGGCGCGCATGCGCATGATCGTGCTGTTCGATCAGTCGGCGAAGATCGGCGCGTTACCGATCGGCACGGGTAACAAATCGGAGCGCATGTTCGGCTACTTCACCTGGCACGCAGATGACTCGCCGCCTATAAACCCGCTGGGCGACCTGTTCAAGACTCAAGTGTGGACGTTGGCCCGGCATTTGAGCCTGCCTGCCGACATAATCGACAAGCCGGCGACTGCCGATCTCGTCATCGGCCAGACTGATGAAGGCGACCTCGGCATCACGTATGCTCGCGCCGATCGGATTTTGCATTACATACTTTTGGGATACGCCTACGGCGACATCATCGCGCAGGGATTCGATGCCCGGGACGTCGATCTCGTCAAGCGCCGCGTGGATGCAACGCATTGGAAGCGGCATCTCGCTACAACGGCGGTTATCTCGCCCACGGCGATCAACGAGTTTTACTTGCGACCTGTCGATTATTAGGAGGTCGAGCTTGCCTATACGCCTGGGCACGGTGGGCCACTTCAGCCTCGCCGTCAAGGACCCAAAACTAAGCGCGCGCTGGTGGACGTCGCGCCTCAACCTCGTCAAGCAGTTCGAGTTCGATGGCGGCGTCGCCGTGGGCAACGATGCAATAACTATAGCGCTGTTCAAGGGCAGGCCGCGCCCCGAGGCGCTCGAGCACATGTCTTTTCACGTCTCCGGTTTGCGCGCGCTGCGCTCGGCGCTGAGCGAGCTCAAGCGCAAGAAAGTAGACCTCGAGGACCCAGGCGACGAGATCGGGCCCGAGGGGCCGGGTTCCAAGAACATGGGGTTGTGGTTTCACGATCCCGACGGTTATCGTTGGGAGCTTTCGGCCATCGCAACGCCGCGCCATCGGCGCCGCAAGCCGCGTCGGCGATAGTAAAGGAGCAAAGGCAATGCCTCGTTACCTGCACACGTCGATTTTCGTCAACGATTTTGAAGAATCGATCAAGTTCTACACCGAAAAGCTCGGGCTGAAGCTGCTCGACCGCGCGCACTTCGAAGGTAACGCCGACATGGCTTTCGTGGGCCGCGACTGGGATTCGTACATCGAGCTCGTGTACGATCTCGAAGAGCACGAGCCTTACCAACTGGGGAGTCGCTACGAGCACCTGGCGATCGAGGTCGATGGCGACTTGCCGGCGGTCTGCGAGCGGCTCAAAGCGCAGGGCGTGAAGCTGATCAAGGGACCCAAGAAGTCGCCGGGCGGATCGCGCTGGATCGCATTCGTCGAAGACCCCAACGGCATACCGGTCGAACTGCTGGAGCCTAAAGCAGCGGCGGCCGGGGCGGCTTAAAGAGCGTTGCCTTCCGCCGAGATCATCACGATAGGCACCGAGCTGCTGCTTGGACAGCTTGTCGACACCAACGCGTGCGTCATGGCGCGCGCCTTGGCTGATGCCGGCATAGACGTTCACCGCCAGACTACGGTCGGGGACAACCAAGAACGCATCAGCGGCGCCGTGACTGAGGCGCTGGGGCGGGCAGACGCCGTGCTGTGCGCCGGCGGCTTGGGGCCTACGGTCGACGATGTCACACGCGCAGCCGTAGCGGCCGCAACCGGCCGGCCGCTGGAACTGCGCGAAGAACTGCTGGCCGATCTGGAGGCCTGGTTTGCGCGCACCAACCGGCAGATGGCGCCCAATAACCGGCTGCAGGCATACGTTCCGCGCGAGTCCCTAGTGCTGGAGAATCCCCATGGAACCGCTCCCGGTTTCATCGTAGATCTGGACAGCCATGCCGTCGTCGCCATGCCGGGCGTGCCGCGAGAGATGCTCCCCATGCTCGAAGAAAAAGCGATCCCGTGGCTAGTCGCACGTTATGCGGTTCGATCGACGATCGTGACTCGAGTGCTCAAGACCATCGGCATCGGCGAATCGGATGTAGATGCCAGGATAGGCGACCTGTTCCGCTCGGGAACCAATCCGACGATCGCAGTGCTGGCGCACGCGGGCCAAGTAGACGTCAAGATGACGGCCAAGGCCCAAAACCGGCAGGCCGCGATTGCGCTGATCGAAGCGCTGGAGCCACGCTTGCGCGAGCGGCTGGGCGACGCCGTATACGCAGTCGACCGCGGCAGGATAGAAGAAGTGCTAGGCGCTGCGTTGGCCGCCCGCGGTCTGACGATCGCCACCGCCGAGTCGTGCACCGGTGGGCTTGCCGGCGCGATGATCACTTCCGTGCCCGGCTCCGCAGCTTATTACCGGGGTGGCGCCGTCGTCTACAGCGATGAAGCTAAATACAAGCTGCTGGGAGTGGCGCCCGATCTGGTCGATCGCTTCGGGGCCGTAAGCGCCGAGGTGGCGCTGGCGATGGCAGTCGGAGCCCGCGAGGCTTTGCACGCCTCGATGGCGCTCGCCATAACGGGGATCGCCGGCCCCGGCGGCGCGACCGCGGAAAAACCCGTCGGCTTGGTGCATATTGCGCTCGCCAGAGAGGACGGCGGAGTCATCGGCCGACAGTTGCACGTACCGGGCGATCGTCAACTAGTCCAACATCGAGCGGCGCTAGCCGCCCTGACTTTGGCTTGGCGGCACGCGCGTTCGGCCGCCTAAGGATATCGGCCGACCCGGACGAACCATAAAAGAGCGGGCGCACGTTAAGCAGTGCATAACCCGACGTCTTGTGGTAGCCGACGGCAGGTCGGCGGGGGGCTTTTCCGTGCGTCTAACTCAAACCCCAGCGACTCTAGTGCTTGGAGCAATCGCCGCGAGTTGCTTGACGTTGGCAGCCTGCGGTGGAGGCGGTGGTGGAGGCGGAAGCAGCTTGCCGCCGCCGGTCACGCCCAGCCCGTCGCCTACTCCTACTTCAACTCCGACCAGCTGCGCGGACACCGCCCGAGCGGTAGTGGATGCTAGCGGTCGTTCTCTGGCCCTGCGCAGCCCCCACTCAGCCGGCAACGGCATCGCCGCCGGCAAGATAGCGGTTCGCTTCGCCAATACGGGAAGCTACAATGCGGCGGTCAGTAAGGCTCTCCAGAGGCTGGGAGCCACGCCTTTGGGAATTATGAATGTTCACGGCGCGATCACCTTGGCGCTAGGTCCGACGCAAGATCCCTATCGCGCCGCTGCCTTCATGCGCACGGTCCCAGGCGTCGCCGCAGCATCGCCGGTCTTCCAACGTTATGCACTGGCCGCGACGACACCGAACGATCCGCAGTATGTAGCGGGCCACCAGTGGGACATGAACTCTATCGACATGCCCGATGCGTGGTCGATCACCGAAGGCAACTTCGCGGTGAAGATCGCCGTGCTCGATACGGGCTACGATGCGCTCAACCCGGATCTCGCGGGCAAAGTCGTTCAATCGATCGTGTTCGATAAAGGTACCGGCCAGGCGGACACCGCCGCCAGTGCCCAAGATAACGACGGCCACGGCACCGACGTCAGCGGCATCGCGGCCGCCGACACCAACAACACCACGGACGTCGCCGGGACGGGCTGGAACGTCAGCCTGCTGGAAGCGCGCGTCTTTCCGCTCGACACGTCGGCCAACATGTGCCCAACCTCTTCTTCGAACGATGTGGGCGCGGCAATAGACTGGGCGGTCAGCAACGGGGCCAACGTCATCAGCCTGAGCTTGGGATCGGATCAGGCAGACCCGGTTTCCGAGGAGCCGGCCGTCGCGCGGGCCATCGCCCACGGCGTCATCGTCGTCGCTGCCTCGGGTAACGGCAACTCGAGCAAAGTCGGCCAACCGAAGCTGGTTTTTCCGGGCGCCGATCTCGGCGTCATCTCGGTCGGCGCCTCGGCCTTGCATGACGTGACGCCCAATACGCTGGCCGGCGCTACGGAGTACGTGGCCAGCTACTCCAACTACGGCAACGCAAACCAACCGCTGGACGTCGTCGCTCCGGGGGGCGACCCATCAGCCGCACAGACGAAATGCAGCACCAGCTCTTGCATCGATTACCTGCAGTGGATACTCAATCTATACACGACCACCGCAATCGCGGGCGGGGGTTACCAAATGGCGCTGTTCGCCGGTACCTCGCAAGCGACGCCGCATGTCGCCGGGTTGGCGGCCCTGATGGTCAGTAAAGCCATGGCAAACGGCGTCACGCTGACGCCGGCGCAGGCGCGCCAGATCATCGACTCGACCACCGATAACATCAACGATTCAAAGCAAGGGCATGGCCGCATCAACGCTTTTCACGCGTTGCAGGCGACGCCCTAACGCCGCTTAGCGAGACGGTCGGCTGCAAGGTCGCGGCGTTTTGCGACTATAAGTAGCCCTGCGTGCCAGTCGACACGGTGAACCTAAGCCCCAAGCTCATCCAGGTGGCGCTGGTGCCGCCGCCCCAGCCGATGCTGGAACAACAAGCGCTGCGCTTGCTGTTCAGCGATCTCTCGCTGCCGCGCCAGCTGCCGGTCTTTAATTCGATGCCCGACGGCGGTGCGACGCTGAGCAACCCTGCGCTGCAGCGCCAGGTGGTCATCGCACCGGGCGTGCGCCAAGTGCAGTTCAACGTCGAACTGACTGCCGCAAAGGCGGTCGAAGAAGTCGTCGACGTGCTCGCAAAGACCCAAGCCCGCTTTCCGGTGGATCAGTATCTCGGCTTCACGCTCACCATCGTGTCGCACGTTCCGGTAACCGGCGAAACGGCGATGGAATTGTTCGACCGCAGCGTGCTGCGCGATCCCGCAGCGCTCAACGAGTTGGGCCCGGGCCGGCTCGCGGCCGGCATCCGAGTCATTTTAGGGGGCGCCGGGCAGACTTTTGTAACGCTTGAGCCGCTGATCGGCGATCCGGGCAAGCTGTTCGTGCAGATCATGCAGACCGGCAACGGCCCGTTCGGCTTCGCCGAAGTGACGCCGCGCATCGATGCCATGCTGCGCTACCACGACAATCAGGTGCGCCAGTTCGTCGGCCGTCTGCTGTGAGCCAATCGCCGCGTCGCGAGTTACGTCTTCGAGCGAGCCGCGGGAATTGGTATCGTCACCTTAGCGCCGTCGACCGGGCCGAACACGACGAGGTCTTGAGGGCTTGAGTTAGTCGGCACCTCGAGGTCGAAACGCGCATGTTGAGTCTGGCCCGGCTTGAGCGTCACGTCGCCGAACTCTTTGTCCGAAGCGATCGGATAAAAGCTTAGGCCGGCTCCGTCGGTGTCGCTTCCGTCGCTCATCGTCGCGTAGGCGTAGAAGCGATCGAAGAAATCGAGATCGCTGGTCCCGGGATTGCGTGCCCAGAACTTTACTTGTAAAATCCGGGCACCGTCGTCTGCGGCGGTGCCGTCTGCAAAAGAGCTGACCGGCGTCACGCTTTCGATGCGGACGACCAGACCGTCCACCGTGAATGACTGTGCTAGCCGGGCCGCTTGATCGCCGGCCACCGGCTGGTCCGCGGATGCAAGCGCAGCCGCCCCTGCCGGACCGGTTAAGATAAAGGCGGCGCCAACGGCAGCGGTGACAACGAGCATCTTCACGCTAAGCCCTCCCCTGGATGCTTAACGATGCTGCGCAAGCAGTAAGTTCCGGCCTTGCCCCGAAGGAGTATCGGGCCCTCAATCCCTTACAAGTGGAGGCTCCTAAACGATGGCACGCCCTATGACGATGACCGAAAAAATACTGGCCGCGCATGCCGGCAAACCGGAGGTCTCACCGGGCGACATCATCTCGATAAAACTTGACCTCGTGATGGCAAACGAGCTTTCAGCTGCCGTCGCCATCACCGAGTTCCGAAAAATAAAGGGCGCGACCAAGGTACACGATCCTGACAAGATTGCGCTCGTACCGAGTCACTTCACGCCCAACAAAGACATTGCGACCGCCACGCTCTCGACGCTGATGCGCGACTTCGCCAAAGAACAGCACATCACCAATTACTTCGAGGTGGGGCGCGGCGGGATCGAGCACGTCGTCCTCCCTGAAAACGGCATGGTGGGACCGGGCGAGACGATCGTGGGAGGTGACAGCCACACGACGACATACGGCGGCATCGGAGCCTTCGCCACCGGCGTGGGCAGCACCGACATCGCGGCCGCTTTCGCCATCGGGGAGATGTGGCTGCGCGTGCCGCCGTCGTTAAAGGTCGTCTACGAAGGCCACCTTCGCCCTTACGTTCACGGCAAGGACCTCATCTTGCATACGATTGCGGTGATCGGCGTCGACGGCGCGACTTACGCCGCAATCGAGTTTACGGGGCCGGTGGTCAAGGAACTGCCGATGAGCGGCCGATTCACGATGGCTAACATGTCGATCGAGGCGGGCGCCAAGAACGGCATCTTTCCGGTCGACGCGACGACCGAGGCCTACTGCGCGGCAGTCGGCAAGAAGAACTACACCGTGTACCGCGCGGACCCCGACGCGCATTATACGCGTACGATCACCATCGATTGCAGCAAGATCGAACCGCAAGTCGCCGTACCGTTCTTGCCGGAAAATCAAAAAAACGCGTCGGACCTGAGCGATATCACGATCAGCCAAGCCGTGATCGGCACCTGCACCAACGGGCGCATTGAAGACATGCGGCAGGCGGCCGAGATCCTCAAGGGCCGCAAGGTTCATCCGGACGTGCGGGCGATCGTGATTCCGGGCAGCCAAAAAGTCTACATGCAGTGCATCAAGGAAGGCCTTGCGGAGATATTCGTGGAGGCCGGCTGCGTCTTGTCCACGCCGACATGCGGTCCGTGCGTCGGCGGGCATATGGGCGTGTTGAGCGCCGGCGAGCGTTGCATTTCCACCACCAACCGCAATTTCCGCGGGCGCATGGGCCACGTCCAAAGCGAGGTCTATCTGGCCGGTCCTTACGTCGCAGCGGCTTCGGCGATAGCCGGGCACATTTGCGGTCCCGAGCAGCTCGGTGCCGAAGCGGCGGCGGCCTGAAGCGATGATGCTGCGTGGCACCGCTCACAAGTACGGCAAGAACGTCGACACCGACGTCATCATCCCAGGCCGCTACTGCAACCTGATCGATCCGGTAGAGCTCGGCAAGCACGCGCTCGAAGACTTGGATGCCAATTTTGTCAAGAAGGCAAAGCCGGGCGACCTCATCGTGGCGGATACGAACTTCGGCTGCGGTTCTTCACGCGAAGTCGCCGCCGTCGCGCTCAAAGGCGCCGGAGTGTCGGGCGTGGTCGCGAAGTCGTTCGCGCGCATCTTTTACCGCAACTGCATAAACACGGGATTGCCGATCTTCGAGTGCCCCGAGGGAGTCGACGCTATCAGCGACGGCGACGTCATCACAGTGGACGCCGATAGCGGCGTGGTCACGAACGAGACCAGCGGCCAGCACTACAAGTCGACCCAGCTGCCGCCGTTCATGCAGCAGTTGATCGAGAAGGGCGGCTTGCTCCGCTATGTGGAGCAACGCATCCGCGAAGACCAGCAAGTCGACTCCGCGTGAGCGGACACTATCGCATCGCAGTAATCCCGGGAGACGGCGTCGGCCCGGAGGTGACGGCCGAAGGCCTCAAAGTACTGGCGGCAAGCGCCGAGTTATTCGGCTTCCAGTACCAGACGACCACGTACCCGTTCGGTGCGGAACATTATCTCTCGACCGGCGAGCTCATGCCGCCGGATCAGCTCGAGCGCTTCCGGGAGATGGACGCGATCTTGCTCGGCGCCATTGGCGATCCGCGGCTGCCGGCTGGGTTCGTCGAGCGCGGCGTCATTGCGGCCACGCGTTTCGGACTCGATTTATACATCAACTTGAGACCCATCAAGCTGTACGCCGAGCATCTGTGTCCTATCAAGGGCAAGAAGCCCGCCGATGTCGACATGGTGGTCGTGCGGGAGAATACCGAAGACCTGTACACCGGTATGGGAGGCCACTTCAAAAAGGGGACGCCGGATGAAGTGGTCATCGCCAATCAGATCTTTACCCGCAAGGGCTGCGAGCGCGCGGTGCGCTACGCGTTTGAGTTAGCTCAGCGGCGCGCCAAGCGCAAAAAGCTGACGCTCGTAGATAAGTCCAACGCGATCGAGGTGCAGCAATTGTGGCGCCGCACGGTGGAAGAAACAGCGCGCGATTATTCCGACGTCGCCTACGAGTTCGCTTATATCGACGCGGCCTGCATGTGGATGGTCAAAAATCCCGAGGCGTTCGATGTCATCGTCGCGCCCAATCTCTTCGGCGATATCATCACTGACCTCGGCGCGATGGTCCAAGGCGGAATGGGCGTGGCCGCATCGGGCAACATCCATCCGGGACGCGTTTCGCTTTTCGAACCCATCCACGGGTCTGCGCCCAAGTACAAAGGCCTGAACAGCGTCAACCCGATCGCGGCCATAGCGGCGGTCGGCATGATGCTGGACTACGTCGGGCAACCGCAAGCGGCAGACGCTATCGAGCGCTGCATCGCCGACTTGCTGGTAAGCCGGCGTGTCCCTTCGCTTGATGCGTCAAGTGGGCTTAAGACTTCGGAAATCGGCGACATGGCTGTTGACGAATTGAAACATCACGCGGTCGCTGCGTAGACGACGTGCAAGTGTATAAAAGCGTCGCCTTTCATAGCCGCTCCGGCATCCCAGGAGAACCACCATCGACATAAGAGAAATAGTCATCGTTGACGGCGCGCGCACGCCGTTCGGCAATTTCGGCGGCGGGCTGCGCGACGTCAGCGCCATCGATCTAGGCGTCGTCGCCGGCAAAGCGGCGATGGAGCGCTCGGGCGTCCCGCCGGAGAAGATCGATCACGTCATCTTCGGCAACGTCATGCACACGAGCGCCGATGCCATCTACGGCGCACGTCACGTCGGTCTCAAGGCCGGCTGCCGCCAAGACGTCCCAGCGCTGACCGTCAACCGCCTGTGCGGTTCGGGTCTGCAAGCGATCATCAGCGCAGCTCAACAGATATTGTTGGGCGAGGCGGACTACGTGCTCGCCGGCGGGATGGAGAACATGAGCCAATCGCCCCACGTCGTGCGCGGCGCGCGTTGGGGCTTGGCGCTCGGGCAGGCCAAGCTCGAGGACGCGCTATGGGAGGGCCTGACCGATTCGTACAACGGCTTGCCGATGGCCATCACGGCCGAAAACCTGGCTACGCGCTACGAGGTCACGCGCGCTGAGTCCGATGAGTTCAGTCTGCGTTCGCAGCGTGGCGCCGCCGCCGCACTCAAGGATGGATTTTTTGCCGAAGAGATCGCACCGGTAGAAGTGCGCGGTCCCAAAGGCAGCACGGCGCTGGTCGACAAGGATGAAGGCCCGCGTCCGGGTGTGACCATCGACCAGCTCGCCAAACTGCCGCCCCGTTTCAAAAAAGACGGCGTAGTGACGCCGGGCAACGCGAGCGGCATCACCGACGGCGCGGCGGCGGTGGTCCTGACGTCGGCGGATCGAGCGGAAAAAGACGGCTTGCGGCCGCTCGGCCGGATCGTGTCGTGGGGAGTCGTCGGCGTCGATCCGGATGTCATGGGCATCGGCCCCGCCTTTGCCATTCCAGCGGCGCTGCAGCGCTCGGGCCTGTCGCTCGGTGACTTAGACTTGGTAGAGATAAACGAAGCTTTCGCCCCGCAGGTGCTCGCCTGCGTCCAAGCGCTGGAGCTGGATCCGCAGAGGTTGAATCCCAACGGCGGCGCGATAGCTCTGGGCCATCCGCTGGGCGCAAGCGGCGCCCGCCTGGTCTACACCTTGCTCCATGAATTGCGGCGCTCGAACAAAAAGCACGGCGTCGCAAGCGCCTGCATCGGCGGCGGCCAAGGCATCGCCGGAATCGTCGAGGCGTATTAGCTGAAAGGCATCAGCGCCAAGCTTCGCTCGCTGGCGGGCGCGTTGCTAGTGGCGCCCAAGTACCGCCGGCTCATGCGCCTACACGGCATGATCAGCGGTTATTACTTGACGCAAGCGATTTACGCGGCGGCCAAACTAAACATCGCGGACGAGCTGGTCAAAGGGCCTAGGGATGCACGATCGCTCGCGGCAGCCGTCGGCGCCGACGCTGGATCGCTTTACCGGCTTTTGCGCGCGCTGGCCTCGATGGGGATATTCGCGCTTGGGCGCGACGAGCGATTTCGGATGACGTCGCTTGGCCATGCGCTCCGCTCCGACGCCGCTTTGTCGTTGCGGCCCTGGGCCATCTATAACGGAGAGCCTTTCCACTGGCGGTCTTGGGGTAAGCTGCTGCCCGCGGTGCGCACCGGCAGCAGCGGCGTCGAGCTGTGCTTCGATACGACGTTTTTCGATCTGCTCGAGGCCGACGCCGCCGCCTCAGCGGCGTTCGATGCGGCGATGAGCTCGCTTGCCGACGCGCTCAACCCGGTGCTCAGCCGATCCTACGACTTCGGGCAGATCCGCACCTTGGCCGACATCGGCGGCGGCAACGGAAACTTCCTAGCAGCGATACTGCGGCGCTATCCCCGTCTGCATGGGGTCGTTTTCGATGCGCCGCACGTCGCTAGAAACGCGCGTTCCTTCATCGAGCGGCAGCGATTAGCGAACCGCTGCATGGTCTTGGGCGGCGACTTTTTTACGGCCGTTCCAGCCGGTTTCGACGGTTACTTACTCAAGCAAGTGTTGCACGACTGGACGGATGCACGCGCCCTGGTCATTCTCAAGCATATAAGGGCGGCTGTCGCAAGCCCAGGAATCTTGCTGCTCGTCGAGATGGTCGTGCCGCCGGGCAACGCTCCGGCGATGGCCAAGCTCGTCGACCTCGAAATGCTGGCCTGCACGGGCGGCCGCGAACGGACTGCAGCAGAATTCGGTCAACTACTCGGCGCTGCCGGTTTTGCCCTAAAGCAGATCCGCCCCACCACCAGCCCGCTTTGCATTCTAGAGGCGGTACCCGATAGCGATGCCGCTAGCGGCCGCTAAATCGCGCTGGCCGTTTTTCCAAGAAGGCGGCCGTGCCTTCGCGCGCGTCTTGGGAGACAGCGACCTTGCCGAACTCCTGCGCTTCGAGTTCTAGTGCCGAGTGCAGATCGGTCTGCATGCCGCGGTGGATCGCCCGCTTCGTCGCAGCGATCGCAAGCGGGCCTTTAGCCGCCATCAGAGCAGCGATGCGCCGTGCTTCGCTCAGCAGTTCTTCGGGCGGCAGCACGAGCTCGACAAGGTTGCATTCCTTGGCCTGCTGAGCGGAGATCATCTCACCGGTCAGCAGAAGGTACGAGGCCATCCCCTGGCCGACTAGCCTCGGCAGCCGCTGGGTACCGCCGAAACCAGCGATGATACCGAGGTTGACTTCGGGCTGACCGAGCTTGGCGGTCTGCGAGGCTATCCTAATATCCCCGGCGAGCGCGAGCTCGAGCCCGCCGCCGAGCGCGAAGCCGTTGATCGCCATGATGACCGGCAGCCGCGAGTGTTCGATCGCATGGGTGACGCGATGCCCGTCTTTGGCTTTTTGCGTGGCGGCCGCCACATCGGCCAACTGGTTGAGCTCTCCGATATCGGCTCCGGCGGCAAAAGCCCGGTCTCCGGTACCGGTGACGATCAGCGCTCGAATCGCCGGATCGTTTTCCAGTTCATCGAAGGCCCGCAGCAAATCATCGAACACCGCCGCGTTTAGGGCGTTGAGCTGCTTCGGGCGGTTCAGGAATATGACCGCTAGCGCGCCGTCGCGCTCGACGATGATGTTTTCGAATTGCGATGCGCGGTCGCCGGGTCCGCTATGCATAGTCGTAAAAGCCCTTACCGGACTTGCGGCCGTGGTGCCCGGCCAGCACCATGCGCTTGAGCAGCGGCGGCGGAGCGAACATCGGATCTTTAAACTCGCCGAACATGATCTCTGCGATGTAATAGGTGGTGTCCAAGCCGACGAAGTCCAGCAGCGTCAGCGGCCCCATGGGGTGACCGCAGCCCAGCTTCATGCCCTCGTCGATGTCCTCGCGCGAGGCTAGGCCAGCCTCAAACGTGCGGATCGCGTAAAGCAGGTAAGGAACGAGCAGGCGGTTCACGACGAATCCCGGCGTATCGTTGGCTAAAATCGGCTTCTTGCCGAGTTTGCCGACAAATGCGTACAGCGTGTCGATCGTCTGCTGGTCGGTCACGATCGTCTTGACGACCTCCACGAGCTTCATCAGCGGCACCGGGTTAAAGAAGTGAAGGCCCGCTATCTGGGCCGGTCGCCTAGTGGCCGCCGCCATTTCGATGATACACAGGCTCGAGGTGTTAGAGCAGATGATCGCATGCGGACCGAGCAATCGGTCCAATTCGGCAAATAGTTTCTTCTTCGCATCGACGTTTTCGACGATAGCTTCGATGACCAGATCGCTGTCCTTGAGAGCTTCGATCCGCGTCGTCGGTTCGATCCGGCCGAGCGTGGCATCACGCTCCTCGGCGCTGAGCGTTTTTTTATCGACGAACTTGTCGAGCGATTTCTTGATGCCGGCCATGCCGCGGTCGAGAGCCGCCTGCACGGCTTCCAGCACGACCACATCGCATCCGGCAGCAGCTGCGACTTGTGCGATTCCTGACCCCATTAGGCCGCAGCCGCAGACTCCCACGCGCGAGATGTCCGCCATACCATGCCACCTCCGCAAACGAGTTGCGCCGCTTGAAGCGGCACTTGCGCTCGATTACCGCCGCCTATGCCATCTCCTGCCACGGCGGCAGAGCGCAACGCACGGCTTTGTCCTTGCGGTATCCGAGCGCGTACTCGCCGTGCATGAGTTTTTGTATCTCGCGCGAGCCCTCGTAGATGACGCTGCCGCGCGAGTTGCGCAAGAAACGAGCGACCGGATACTCATCGGAGTAACCGTAAGCGCCGTGGATCTCGAGCGCGTCGTCCGCCGCGCGATTGGCCGCATCGCATGCAAACCACTTGGCTAGCGCCGTCTCGCGCGTGTTGCGCGTGCCTTTGTTCTTCAGCCAACCGGCGCGCAGATAGAGCAGGCGCGAGGCGTCGTAGCCGGCGGTCATATTGGCGATCATCTCTTGAATCAATTGATGGCGGCCGATCTCTACGCCGAAGCTTTTACGCTCGCGAGCGTAGCGAGTCGAGGCTTGCAGGCAAGCGCGGATCAGTCCGGTCGCGCCGGCTGCGACCGTGAAGCGCCCGTTTTCCAGACAGGTCATAGCGATGACGAATCCTTCACCCTCTTCGCCGAGTCGGTTGTGGGCCGGCACTTCCAGCCCGGAGAACGAGATGCCGCCGGTATCGCCGGCTCGAACTCCGTACTTATCCTTGAGCGCGAAGCTGTGAAGCGCCGGACCCGCCGCGTCTTTTTCGACGACAAACGCGGTTATGCCGCGCTTGCCGGCGTCGACATCCGTCTTTGCGAAGACCAAAAACGTGTCAGCTTGAGTCGCGCACGATATCCAAATCTTGCTGCCGTCTAGCACGTAGCCGCCGGACGTGCGCCTGGCGGTCGAGCGCAAAGCTCCGACGTCGGAACCGGCGTCCGGTTCGGTGAGCCCGAACGCTCCCAACCGCCGGCCGGAGGCCAGCGGCGCCAACAGACGTTCCTTTTGCTCTTGCGTGCCCCACTGGTATAGGCCGCAACCGGTCAGTCCGATGTGTACGGACATCATAGTGCGCAGCGAGGTATCGCAAAACTCCAGTTCTTCGCAGATCAAGCCAAGCGTTACGTAGTCGAGTCCCGCTCCGCCGTAACGCTGAGGAAACGGCAGACCGGCGATTCCCAAATCAGCGAGCTTGCCAAAAGCCCCGGGCAACGGTTCCCCTGCACTGTCGCAGCGGCGCACGTCTGGGGCGATCGAAGCCGCTAGGTAATCGCGCACGCCCTTGACCAGTAGCAGCTGCTCGTCGCTCAGGCTCAAGTCTATCATGCGCGCTGGTACGCCGCAAATGGCGCGAAAACCGTCAGCCTCCGATGCCGAAATTCGCCGCTGCCCGAGTCCGCCCCGCGGCTGGTGCCGGTCAGCGGCGGCTGGCTGCCACTTGGCCGAGCGCCGGATGCTGTCCAGCATCGAACCCGACGAAATCTTCAGCGACGTACAAGCCGTGCGGACCGATCGCAATTCCGATGCCGACAGCCGCGTAACGGCTCGCCAATATGTTCTCGCGGTGGCCGGCCTCTGGGCCGCGCTCGGCCATCATGCCTTCGTCTAGTTTGGACAGCGCCGTCCATTGATCTGCAGTGGCTTCGACGTCTAAGCCGTAGTAGCCGACGTTTTCGCCGTACGCCGGCGCACGACCACCTAGCCAAAGAAAGCGCTCCAGCGGCGAACGCCCGGCCGAATCCAAGTGGCGCATGACTCCGCTGCGCAGCATGTCCTCGGCTTGCATCTGAGCCGCCTGCGATGCGATGGAATCGGCCACGAGCGGCGCCAGCCCCTCGGCGCGGCGATGCGCGTTGAGTTCGGCGATCAGCCGGGCACGCAATTCGGCCAACGCCGGGCTCGGTGGTGGTCCGGCTGCCCCGGGATCGGGCGCTTGCGGCAGTGCGCGAAGCGATAGCACTCCGTTCTCGCGCTGCATCTGCAAGTGCAAAAACGCCGCCAGAGCCGCGGCGTCTGCATAGTGCCCGCCGCCGCGCTCCACGAGCGCTTGGGCATAGGTGCGATCGCCAACAATCAAGTGTGTTCCCCGGACGGCGTAATTCAGATCGAGTGTGGCGAGCAGGGGCTCGATGCCGACCAAGAGATGCGAGCCTTGGCGCAGCGTGGGTATTGGCGCCGCGCCGGCGGGCGTACGCGCTAGGCCCGCGCACGCGATCAGTATGAAGACCGCAATCCGAAGCTTTTTCACCGAAAAACCTCGCAGGGACGTGGTAATGGCAACCGAAGCGCGCGCATCATTTTGTAATCATCGGCGCCCGGCTGTTGCTTGGGCGGCGGGTCGGAGGGCTTGAGGTCCTGTCTTTAGGTGCAACGCCGCAAACGGTGACCGCGCTCACCGCTCCGCCGCTTCGCCGCGATTTGTTTCCCATAGTACGGCGCTGGGCGTACTGCGACCATGCGGCAGTGGGCCCGCTTACTCGGCCTGCCCGGGACGCGATGATGGCGGCGCTCGATGCGCAGATGATGGACGGCTGCAGCGGAATCCTGCATGTCGAGGAGCGCAAGGCGTCCGTACGCGATGCGGTCGCCGTGGCGATCGGTGCCGATGCCGCCGAACTCGCGTTCATGCGCTCGACGTCGGATGGAGCTCTGCTGGTCGCTAGCGGTCTGGACTGGAACGCCGGCGACGAAGTCATCATGAGCGACAACGAGTTCGGCGCCAATGCTTATCCGTGGCTCAATCTGCGCGGCCGGGGCGTGCGCCTCCGGCTCGTCCGCACTGCCCACGAGCGCCTTACGCCCGCCGCGCTCGACCGCCTGTTCAACCGGCGCACGCGCCTTGTCGCCGTCTCCTACGTCTCGTTTTCGGATGGTTATCGGCACGATCTAAAGGCGATCGGCCGTTGGTGCCGACAGCGCGGCGTTCTGCTCGCAGTCGATGCGATCCAAGGGTTCGGGGTGCTGCCGCTCGACGTCTTGGACTGGTGCATCGACTTTTGCTATTTCGGCTGCGCCAAGTGGCTGCTATCGCCGCAAGGCATCAGCGTGGCGTTCGTCCGGCGCGACCTCATCGAGCGACTGCGCCCTAACTCGCTGTCCTGGCGCTCCGTGCGCTCGCCGATGGATTTTCTCGACTACGGACAGGAACTGGATCCAACCGCGCAGCGGTTCGAAGGATCGACGATCAACCACGCTGGTCTGGCGGCTTTCGGCGCAAGCCTGGGTATCTTAGCGCAGGCGGGGTTGGACAAAATCGAGGCGTACGTGCTCGCGCTCAACGTTCGGCTTGTGGATCGTGCGCGCTCGCAGGGCATACGCGTCTTGAGTGACTGCAGCCCCAAGGCGCGCTCGGGCATCGTTCTTCTCGACCGGGCCGAGCGTGGCGTCGACGAACTGGCCGCGCTGGCGCGCGACGCGCGGGTGGGCGTCACGGTTCGAGACAACGGCGTGCGTGTATCGCCGCACGGCTACAATACGCCCGCGGATGTGGACCGGGTGGTGGACCTGTTGAGCCAAGCCGAGCGATGAACGATGCTCCTGCAGAAAACGCCGCCTGGGGCGTAGCCGCCGCCAGCGAGCCGCGCTGGCCGGCATCGTTGGCCGTGCTGGTGGCGCTGATCTTATACGTCACGTTGCCTCAACGCCTGACGTTAGGCCCCCAGTGGCTGGCGCCGGTCTTTGAGTTGGCGCTGCTGATACCGCTGTCGATCGTCTCACCGCAGCGCCGCAGCGGAGAAGCGCGTTGGGAGCGCGGCGCGGCCATCGCTCTCATCGCGATCGTAAACGCGGCTAACCTCGTCTCGCTGGTGCTGCTCGTACATTTCCTGATAGCCCCGGGGGCTGCCAAAGCCAACGGTTCGGAGCTGATAATCTCATCCATCCAAATCTGGTTGACCAACGTGCTGGTTTTCGCGTTATGGTATTGGGAGCTGGATCGAGGCGGGCCGGACGAAAGGACGGCCGCTGACCACCGCGCACCTGACTTCTTGTTTCCGCAGATGGTTACGCCGCAGTGCGCGCCGCTGCGCTGGACTCCTGGCTTCGTCGACTATCTGTTCTTGTCGTTCACCAACGCCACGGCGTTCAGTCCGACCGACACTATGCCGCTGAGCGCTGCGGCGAAGGTTTTGATGCTTATCCAAGCGGTAGCGTCTTTGTTGACGGTCGCCTTGGTCGCCGCTAGAGCGGTAAACATCCTGAGCTAGTAGCCAGCCGCCGTTTCCATGCAAGGGACCATGACCGCATCGGCCATGCCGTGGATCAGCCGCTTGTCGGCGGGCACCACCGTCGCCAGAATTCCGGACAGAAGCGCTTCGTTGCCGGCGACGAAGTAATACGGGCACAAGCGCACCCGGCCGTCCATCTCCCGCACCGTGCTCGCAGCCGCATCCATATATCCGGTCTGCACGCGGCGCGCCTTATGGAAGCGCTGCAATATGTGAGGCGTCCGCTCGAACATGGCCAGACCGCCGTCGACTACCGCCATCCACTCGTCGCGAGTGAGATCGTTGGCGACCTTGACGCCCTTGCTGCCCCAGGCGAGCTCCGAAAACCCGGATGGTTTGATGACGTACTGACGTTCCGATTTCGACAAGCCGTAAAGTTGGCTCCAACGCTGTACGGGCTTTCCGTCGATCACCATTCCGCTGATGTCGGCTTGTGGCGGCAACGACCGCGGATCCAGAACCCAGGTGTGGGGGAAGACGCGGCTCAGACGGTCGAACACCTCGTCGCCTAGCTCAAAGCGCCACAACGCTTCGAGCGCCGAATTGTTGAACAGCGCGAACAGCAGCTTTTCTTCTAAAAACGATTTGGGCGGTGGCGTGAGTACAACGCGTCGGTGCCGGGCCGAATAGAGGACCAGTTCTTGCTTCGGAACGTTAAGCATGTCGAAGAGCTCGAAGAACCGATACAAGACGTCGACCGTCCGGCGTCCATCGGGGCTATCGACGACGAGCGCCTCTTCGGTGAAAATCAGTTCTTCCGGTTTGATGGTCACCGCATCGGCCAAGCCGGCGGCTCTCAGTGCCTGCGCCAACCATAGCATTTCGGCGCGGTAGTCCTCTGACTCCGCCGACACGACGATCGCGACGGTGGGACGATCGACCCCGGACAGCGATTGGGCCATGCGCGCGAATCCGCGCACGATGCCGTCGTGCTCGCCTACCTGGTCGTAGCCAAGCTCGCAGTAAGTAGCTCCCATCGCGCCGACGAAGCCCATGCCGCCGGGCACCGAATCCAGCTCGGCCGCGATCATGCCGCCCTCGGTCAAGATAATGTCCGGGCGGATCAAGCCCGGAATTTCTTGCTTGAATCTATTCTGACGCTGAAGCCGGATGATGTGCTCGGGCTTGCCCAGCTCGAGATACTCGCGGAAGAAGTCCGGCGCGGAACCGCGCACGCTTTGAAAATACATCTTGTTGGTCGCGCGGTAGAATTTCAGCAGATCCCCGCCGAGCGTCCGCAGCGCGTCGACGGTAGCCGGCTTGAGAGGAAACGGCTGGGGGGCTATGCGCCACGCGACGTCGGCTGAATCCGGCGTCTGCGCTGCCACGCCGCGGAAAAGGTGCGGCGGCAGGTTTTCGGTGACGAAGCGCGCTTTCTCAAGCGGGCTCTCTTGAGGACGGGCTTTGGCGCCGCAGCTCATCGGCCGTGCGCGCCGGGCAGCGATCGACATGGTAACGGCGCAGACGGCGGTATTTTCGGCCGGCTCAAATAACGGAATAATTGGCGTATCAACTGCATCCCTTGCGCGCGCCCTTTCGGTGCTTTCCAGGCTGCGGCCCTGCACGGGTGGAACCGGCGTCGCCATGTCCGGCACCGGCGCGAACGCTGTAACAGCTGCAAGGCTCACCAAACGTTATGGCGACGTGGTCGCAGTAGACGGCATCGACTTCGCAATCGCCAAACGAGAGTGTTTCGGTTTCTTAGGGGTCAACGGAGCGGGTAAGACCACGACGATGAAAATGGTCTATTGCCGCACGGCGCGCTCGGCCGGGGCGCTGGATGTTCTGGGGTGGGACGCGGCGACGAACGCTCCGCTGATCAAGCAGCGGATCGGGGTCGTCACCCAAGACAATGCCCTCGATCCCGAGCTGACCGTACTCGAAAACTTGCTGCTGTACGCCTCTTTCTTTGGTATGCGGCGTGCGGAGGCAGCGCTCAAGGCGGCGCGGCTGCTGGCACTGCTAGGGTTGGAAGGCAAGGACAAAGCTCAGCTAAAGGAACTGTCCGGCGGCATGAAACGCAGGTTGGTCATCGCCCGAGCCTTGCTGAACGATCCGGAGTTGCTGGTGCTGGATGAGCCGACGACCGGCCTTGATCCGCAAGGCCGTCTGCTGGTCTGGGAAAAGCTGCTCGCACTGCGCGACGGAGGGATCACGCTGGTGCTGACGACGCACTATATGGAGGAAGCAGCTCGACTGTGCGATCGGCTGGCCGTTATGCATGAGGGACGGATCTACGCACAAGGGCCGCCCGACGAGCTGATCGATCGTTTCGCCGCTAAGGATGTCTTGGAGGTGGTGGGCTCGTCCTTATCGTTGCCGCAGGACCAAAGCGTACGCAACCTCGTTCGGCGGCGCGAGTCGCACGGCGAGACCGAATATTTGTACAACGCCGATAACGGCGCGCTCTTGCAGGCGTTGGAGCGCTTCGGCGCAGCGCCCCAGCGCCACATCGCCAGAGCCGCTACGCTGGAAGATGTGTTCTTGAACATCACCGGACGGGAACTGAGAGAGTGAATACGCTAAGCGCGTTCTTCGCGCCCAACGCCCGTCACGTTTTTCGGCGCAATCTGTTGGCGTGGCAGAAATATGCCTGGTCGAGCATGGCTATCAACATCTTGGAGCCGGTCGTGTATTTTTTGGCGTTGGGATTCGGCTTGGGGTCGTACGTCAGCCTGAGCGGCCACGGCTCTTTGCCGCAGTTCATCGCGCCTGGGCTCTTAGCGGTCACGGCGCTCAACGCCGCGACGTTCGATGCATCTTGGGGATGCTTCGAGCGGCTGAATTTCAACGGCGTCTACGAGTCGATGGTCACGGCGCCGGTCGATCCTTTGGAAATCGCAGCCGGCGAATACCTGTGGCAAGCATGGCGGTCCATGGTGTACGGCAGCGCGTTTTTGGCCGTCATCGCCGCCTTGGGCTTCGTGCACTCGGCTTGGGCGTTGCTGTCTCCGCTCGCGCTTGGCGCAAGCGGAGTGCTCTTTGCTATTCCGGGGTTGTGGGTCGCGATGATGGTGAAGTCGCAGGAGCACTTGTTCTTTTATTTCTCCGGCGTCACTCCGCTCGTCATGGTATCCGGCGTCTTTTTCCCGCTCGACCGCGTGCCTCACTGGCTCATGGACCTAGTGTGGCTGTCGCCCCTGTACCACGCGGTCAACATATTCCGCGTGCTGGTTTCGGGTCACGGCTCGATCGCCGTATACGGCGACATTGCTTGGGTGCTCGGGGCCATCGTGCTGCTGGCCGGCGGCCCGCGCTCCGTGTTGCGCGCTAGACTGGGAAACTAGGGCGCGTCTATCAGCGATAATCCGCGCTGCAATGCGCGAGGCGTCATCGAGCCGTGCCACACCAGTCTCACGATGCCGTGCCGGTCGAGGAAGACGCTCTGCGGCAGCGCCCCGACGCCATAACGCGCGCCGACCGCCCCGGAATCGATGCCGACGGGGAACCTTATTGCGCTACGGGCCGTGAATGTCTTGACTACTTGGGCCGTCTCTTGCTCGTCGACGCCGATGAACATTACCCTAGAGCCGTATCGCCCGTAACGGTCGGTGATCGCGGGCAACTCCTGGCGGCACGGAGCGCACCAACTAGCGAAGAAGTTGATAAATACGGGACGGTCGTTGAAACGGCTCAAGATGATGAGCGAGCCGTTTGGGCTTTCCAACGAGAAATTCGGCGCGCGCTCGCCCACGGCGCCGGCGTGCGCTCGAGCGCTCTGCGCGCTGGCAAAGGCGCTCAGCGCTAAGCATGCGACCAGACACGCAGCGCGCACCAGCTTAGGGCGGCGGATGCAAAGTGTGACCGGTTGACGCCTCATGCGCCGTGTGCGGCAATCCGATGTTGTAAGCGAAAGGTCTCCCGCGTCGCCAAGCCCGGCGCGTGAGGTGCGTTGGATCATTGAAGATACATTCTTCGCGATTGCAAGCGCTGCTGCACGCCGACGCGCAGCGCGCTCGGTCGGACGCTGTCGCCGAGAAAGTTCGGCGTAGAGCTCATCGTTTTCATCTCATCGCGCTTTCCGACCAAGTGCGGCGCCTACCGGACGAGCGAGATCTCGTCGTCCATAAGCTGCGGACCGAGATCAAGGCTGGGAACTATCACATCTCTAGTGGGCGGATCGTCGATGCGCTTTTGGTCCGCCTGAGGTCGACCCGCGCAACTCCGTAAACGACACGATTCATGCTTCACCGAGCAATGCGCGTAACGTCGAAAGCAATGCCACCGCGGCGCCGTGGTGTTCGCCGTCGATGTGAGTATCCGCGGGTTTGCGCAGCACCTGGCGCCAAGCCTGGAGCATAGACGCATTGCGGTAGGCGGTTAGGACGCCGCGCGCCGCGCTGCGCGCCGGCGATTCCGTTCCGATGATCCCCACCGGCAAGGCAGCCGCCAAGCTGAGGGCGGCAGCGGCCGACGGCGAAGACTGTGCAGCCCGGTCGATCGCGTCCAAATCATGACTAATCAAATCGACGATAAGTGCAGGTTCCGGCTGTGGCGGCCGGGCAAGCCAAAGAGGGCGCATCCACTCGAACCAATGGGCCTCCAGCCCGGCTGGCGCTGCCTCGATTGCGACCGGGCCGCACGCGATCGCGAGCATGAGCGCGCGCTGATCGATCCTTCCGGACCAGGCGAGCGCGCCTAAATTGAGCTGGCCCAACGGCCTGTAAAGCGTCAGCGCACGAGCGCCACCGACATCAGGTGGACCGCCGCGTCGGCCGTCCTGTTCGTCGACGAGGCGATCGTCTTCGGCGTCGACGATCTCAACCGGTTCCGCCGGGGCGACGTCACGCTCTAGCTTGCTCCGCCGGTGGTGGATCAAGAGCATGTCGGCGGGGATGCGTTTCCGGCCCATGGGTTTCAAGTCGCCGCCTTCCACCAAGCGCGCAGACGTTGCGGCAGCGAGCGTGCAGCCCCGTTGCGGCCTCGGCGCAACTTTACCACGCCGATCGCGGCCCCCGAGGGCGCGACTAGCTTTGTCGCCGTCTCGACGTCCGCAGCAGCGACGATGCGGCTGGACCGCTCGGCGGCCGCCTCCATCGCCTCGCGGGCGAGTGCCGTCAGGCGCCTAGGCAACCCGCACGACTGCTCCCACAGCGCTTGCAACGCCTCTGAATCGAAGGGCGAGTCCGAGCTCATAAACCCCGCGCAGCGTAGCCGATGGTGCAAGAGCTCGGCGGCTTCGGCGGGGGAAAGCGGCTCCAGCTCCAGCCACAGCGCCACCCGATCCGCGAAGTTGCGATGTCGGGCGATCGCGCTGCTCAATTCCGGCTGGCCGGACAACGCGACCGACAGGAGCTTGCGCTCGTCGAGTGCGTAGTTGAGCAGCGACCGCAACGTCTCGAACAGCGATTCGTCGAGCAGCTGTGCCTCGTCTATGAATAGCGCCGCTTGGCCGTCCTCGTTCGTGCCGGCGGCGAACAGTTCGCGTTTGAATGCCTCCTTCAACTCGCGTGCGGAGGAATCGGCCGGCAGTTCGAAAGCCAAAGCTGCGCCGGCGGCTTGGAGCAGTTCTATCTCAGCTTCGAACGTCGGATCTAAGATAAGACCGACACGGCGCAAGCCGCCGACCAGCATGTCGTTCTGGGCGGCGTTGAGCAGCGCCGTCTTGCCCGCGCCGATGGGTCCGACGACGACGGCTAACCCGCGTCCGGCTGCCATGCAGGCGTGCAGCTTGCGCCGCCGATGGGACAAGCTTGGGGCCTCGTAGTAAAACGCCGGATCGGCGGTATCTAAAAACGGGTCAACGCGCAAGCCGAAAGCCGCGAGGAACATCGGACGGACGTTCAAGCGCAGTGTCGTTGCCCCCTATTCCAACGGTTTGCCGCACCGCCTGGAGCTGTGCTATACTAGTCGTCGCCCAATCGGGTCAATCTGGGCGCGCATCGCATCGTCAGCGGCGCCCATAAACGTCGTGGCACGTGACCGGCCGCTAAAGCGGCGGTTGGAGGAGAAGTCATGGAACCAACGTCGATCATCTCGATGAAGCAGCTGCTGGAAGCCGGCGTGCATTTCGGCCATCAAACCAGGCGCTGGAACCCCAAGATGGCTCGTTACATCTTCCAGGAACGCAACGGCATCTACATCATCGACCTGCAAAAGACGGTAGTTAAACTTCGGGAAGTCTATGGCGCCGTCAAAGAAATGTCGCGGGCCGGCAAGACTTTTCTATTCGTCGGCACTAAGAAACAAGCGCAGGATGCGGTCAAAGAAGAGGCCGAGCGCTGCGGGATGTTCTTTGTCAACCAACGTTGGCTCGGCGGCACGCTCACCAACTTCCAGACCATGCAAAAGCGCATCACGCGCTTACGCGAGCTCGAGCGCATGCGCGATACGGGGACATTCGAGGTGCTGACCAAAAAAGAGGTCGGTAAACTCGAAGACGAGCTGTCGCGGCTGGAGCGCTTCCTCGGAGGCATCAAGGACATGCCGCGTCTACCCGACGCCATTTTCATCGTCGACCCGCGCAAGGAGCGGATCGCGGTCTTGGAAGCGCGCAAGCTGAAGATCCCCATCATTGCGGTCATCGACACCAACTGCGACCCCGACGAGATCGACTATGCGATACCGGGCAACGACGATGCGATTCGCGCCGTCAAGCTGATGGCCGGCAAAATGGCGGATGCGATCATCGAAGGCCGCACCGAGGCCGAGTCGGAGCAGTATCTTGCTGAAGCTGCGGCAGCGCCGGAAGAACAAGAAGTCGTCCCCGCGGGCTGACGACCGCTGCGCCCGAGCCATTGCGCGCGGGCAGGGAACACTTCGCGGCCGTGGGGAACGAAACCGCGACGATGACCAAGAGCTACTCTCCGACCGCAGCGGATATCAAATCCCTGCGCGAGACGACCAATGCCCCCGTCATGGATTGCCGCCGCGCGCTGTCAGAAAGCGGCGGCGACCGCGAAGCGGCGAAAAAGCTGCTCGCTCAACGCGGCCAGCAACTTGCTGAGAAGAAGGCGGCCCGCGAGGTCCGCGAAGGTTTTATCGGTCACTACATCCATCAGGGCGGCAAACTGGGCGTCCTAGTGGAGCTGGCGTGCGAGACGGATTTCGTGGCCAAAAACGATCACTTCAAGCGCTTGGCGCACGATCTAGCCGTGCATATCTGCGCTTCCCGCCCGCTGTACGTCAGGCGCGAAGAAGTACCCGAGGACGTGCGCCGCGCCAAAGAGACCGAACATGACGGGAAGGTCGATAAGTTTTTCGAGGAGAGCGTTTTGCTCGACCAGCCCTACGTGCGCGATGAGGGCAAGACGGTCGGCGAGCTCATCGGCGCGGCGGTAGGCGTACTGGGAGAAAACATCAGAGTTCGGCGGTTCGCGCGCTTCGACATCGGCGAGTCCTAGATGTCGATCGACGGAACGCTTCCGGCTCCCGTCTACAAACGGGTCCTGCTCAAGCTCAGCGGCGAGGCATTCGCGGGCTCCGGCAGCGATTCCATCGACACGGAAGCGGTTTACCAGATAGCGCACCAGATAAAAGACGTAGTCCGCGCCGGCGTGCAATTGGCCGCAGTCGTGGGCGGCGGCAACATTTGGCGCGGCAACTTCGCCCGCAACGAGATGGACCGCGCGAGCGCCGACTACATGGGAATGCTCGCTACGGTCATCAACGCCCTGGCACTGCAAGATACGTTGGAGAACGTCGGCATCGTCACCCGAGTTCAAACGGCGATCGCGATGTCGCAAATCGCCGAGCCTTATATCCGCCGGCGCGCGATCCGGCACCTGGAGAAGGGGCGGGTGGTCATCTTCGGTGCCGGGACCGGCAATCCGTATTTCACCACCGATACCACGGCCGCGTTGCGCGCCCTGGAAATAGGCGCCGAGGCGATACTCAAAGGCACTCAAGTGGACGGAGTCTACAGCGCCGATCCTAAAAAAGATCCCGCCGCCAAGCGTTTCAGCTC
The DNA here is from genome assembly GCA_030853635.1 of Vulcanimicrobiota bacterium. Lineage (GTDB taxonomy): Bacteria > Vulcanimicrobiota > Vulcanimicrobiia > Eremiobacterales > Eremiobacteraceae > Mawsoniella. The sequence goes on from JALYUR010000140.1 coordinate 60,220, forward strand.
GCTCGAGTATTTAGAGGTGCTGCAGCGGGGCTTAGAGGTGCTCGATAACACCGCGCTGACGCTGTGCATGGACAACGGCTTGCCCATCGTCGTTTTCGAGCTCAAGCAACAGGGCAATATCAAAAGGGTGATCTGGGGTGAACCGATCGGAACGTTCGTGGGAAGGACGGTCAAGGATGCTGCCCCAGTTGTATAGACAGCTCGAAGACCGGATGAAAAAGGCGGTGGAGACGACGCGCTCTGAGTTTTCCGCGGTGCGCACGGGCCGGGCGAGCGCGGCGCTCCTGGATCACATCGCCGTCGAGGCGTACGGAACCGAGATGCCGTTGCGTCATCTGGCCAACGTCTCGGTGCCGGACGCTCGCAGCCTCGTCGTCCAGCCCCACGACAAATCAATTCTGGGCGACATCCGCAAGGCGATCGAAAAGTCCGACCTGGGGATCGCTCCGAACGTCGACGGCAATGCCGTTCGCCTCGGCATCCCGCCGCTGACCGAAGAGCGGCGTAAGGACCTCGTCAAGGTCGTCCATAAGCGGGCAGAAGAGGGCCGAGTCGCAATCCGCAACATCCGCCGCGACGGGGTGGACGAACTTAAAACGGCCCTCAGAGATACCAAGATCACCGAGGACGACAGCCGTCGGGCCAACGAGCAAGTGCAAAAACTAACCGACCGTGCGATCGCAGAACTGGACGGCTTAGTGGTGAACAAAGAGAAGGAGATCATGGAGGTCTAAGCGCGACGAGCACCGCACCTTCGTACGAATCGCTCCTCCTTTCGCCGCTAACGGAGGCGCTGTCGAGTCTTGAAGCAGATACCCGAGTGCTCGACGTCCTGACCCCTCCCTACCCCTGCATAGGGCTCGGAGCTCTGAGACTGGTTTGCGCCGAGCCATCGCCAGACGGCCTACGTATCGTCGCGACTTACGACGCATATGAAAGGCTGCGGCTCGATCGGCGGCCGCGCTAGAGTGCCCCGATGAGATCCGCGACGGCAGCCGGCAAACCGCCGGCCGCGCAACAAGTTTGGAAGCAGTTGAGCGCCAAGCGCGTCATCAACGGCACTTTGGTACTCGCAGTCGGAATCGGTTCCGTCTTCGTACCCCCGGCGTTTGCGGCCCTGATCCTGGCGATATCGCTGATCGGCTTGGGCGAGCTTGCGGTGCTGGTCAGGCGCAGCGGCGGCGACCTTAGCGTGCCGGTCGCCGGCGCCGCTTGTGCGGCCTACGTCATCGCGCCGTACTTCGGCCTGTTGAATCGCTTCGAGTCGTTGCTCGTGGGAGCGACCGTGGTCGCTGCGATCGTGGCGGCTTTGGGCCAGGGAGTGAACGGTTTTGCCTATCGCGCCGGCATGACCGTATTCGCGGCGCTATACCTCGGAAAGCTCCTTTCTTACTTCGTCATCGTGCGCCAAGGTCACAACGGCCTCGAGCTGGCTGTGTGGCTAGTCGTCATCATCGCACTTACCGACACGGTTGCGATGATGATCGGCATGCGTTTCGGGCGGCGGCCCTTGGCGCCGCGCCTGTCGCCCGCCAAGACGTGCGAGGGAGCATTTGCGGCGCTTTTATGCGCATCGGCGGCGGGCGCCGCGATGTCCTTGTTGCCGCATATCGCAATGAGCCCCTGGGTCGGCGCCCTGTGCGGCGCATGCGTCTGTGGGGCGGCCCAAGTCGGCGACCTCGCGGAGTCGGCGTTGAAGCGCAACGCCGGCGTCAAAGATTCGGGCCAGCTCATAGCAGGTCACGGCGGAGTGCTCGATCGCTTCGACTCTTATATCGTCGCGGGCGCCGTCGGCTACGCTGCCCTGCGGGCCGCGGGATTGCTATAGGCTCGCTGCGCCGGGTCGCGGTCTTGGGGTCTACGGGGTCCATCGGCCGTCAAGCGCTCGATGTCGTCGCGGACCATCCGGGCACTTTCGAGTTAAGCGCGCTCGCTGCGCGGCGCAGCGTCGCGCTGCTGGCACAGCAGGCCAACCGGTTCCGGCCGGCCGTGCTGGCAGTCGGCTCCCGGGAGGCGGCGGCGGAGATCGGTCCCCTGTTGAGCTACCGACCAGAGGTGATCGGCGTCGCCGAGCCTGGGCTGACGACCGCCGCCGTGGAGTCGGGAGCCGCGATCGTGCTCGCGGCCACCGACGGCATGGCCGCGCTGGCGGCCGTGAGCGCGGCGCTTGACCGTGGCTTAGACGTCGCTTTGGCGAACAAAGAACTAGCCGTCGCCGCCGGGGAGCCCCTATTCGCGCTCGCGCGCCGCAGCGGCGCCGCGATTTTGCCGGTCGATTCCGAGCACAACGCGGTCTTTCAATGCTTGCTCGGAGAACGCCGCGCCGATATAGACTCTATCGTGCTGACGGCCAGCGGCGGGCCGTTTTGGGATCGAACGCAGGCCGAGATGGAGCGGGCCACTGTTGCGGACGCTTTGCGCCACCCGACGTGGCAAATGGGACCAAAGAACACGCTCGACTCAGCGACGATGATGAACAAGGGCTTGGAGGTCATCGAAGCCAGCCGTTTCTTCGAGCTTGAAGGTGCACGGATCAAAATCGTCGTCCACCGCCAAAGCTTGGTCCACGCTTTCGTCGTCCTGCGCGACGGGAACGTGAAGGCGCAGCTCGCATTGCCTGACATGCGCCTACCGATCGCCTTCGCGCTCGGCTATCCCGATCGCATCCCGATCAACCGCGACATAGGTCCCACCTTGCGCAGTCTCGGTGTCGATGCGGCGCAGCGCTTGACCTTCGATGCGGTCGACTTAGTGCGTTTTCCGGCAGTGGCGCTCGCCTACCGGGCGCTCGGACGCGGCGGCACTTTCCCGGCCGTGCTGTCGGCTGCCAACGAGCAGGCAGGACGCGCCTTTTTGCGGGGGAAAGTGAAGTTCACCGATATCGCAGTGCTCATCGAACGGGTGCTTGATGCGCACGACGGCCGCGCTGCGACGTTGAGCCATATATTGGAGGCTGACCGCTGGGCCCGAAGTGCAACCGATGATGCGAGTACGTCGATAACCAAATCGTGACCCATCCAGCCGTCCTTCTTTCGGTCGCGTTCAGCCTTGGCGGCTTGCTCAAGCTAGCCGTTTTCCTCTTAGTCTTGGGCGCGCTTATCATCTTCCATGAATTCGGCCACATGGTCGTCGCCAAGCGCGCAGGCGTCACGGTGACGGATTTTGCCATCGGTTTCGGCCCGACGCTGCTGGCCGTAAAGCGCGGCGGCACCCGCTACGCCGTCAACCTCCTGCCACTCGGAGGGTTCTGCAAGATGGTCGGCGAGGACGAGCCCGATTCGGGAACGGCCGATCCGGGCAACTTCGCGCACAAGCCGCTGGCCGCGCGCTTCGCCATCATCGCTTCCGGCCCGGTCTTCAACTTTATCCTTGCCGCGCTTATCTTCGCGTTCATCGGAGTTGCAATCGGGCTGCCGACCGGGAACACCAACGTCGTGGCCGACGTGCAGCCCGGCAGTCCCGCGGCGGCGGCCGGGCTTGCTTCCAACGACGAGATCGTGGCGCTCAACGGCGAACCGGTGCGCAGTGGGAAGGACATGATAGATTACATCCATGCGCGTCCCGGCCGAATGATCGCGGTGGACGTGCGCCACAACGGCTCGATCGAACATCTGCGCATCAAGACTCGGTCGGTAGTCCAAGACGGCAAGACCGTCGGGGTCTTCGGTTTTGTTCCGCTTCCGGCTTTGGCTCACGCGTCGTTTTTGAGCGGCGCCGCGTGGGGATTTTCGATGGTCTACGACACCGTAGTGCTACAAGTGGCCGGCCTCTACCAAGCGATCCGCCAACACGATGCATCCGCCGTCTCGGGGCCGGTCGGAATCGCTCGGGTCGTCGGTCAAGCTCAGTCGCTGGGCTTGTTCTGGGTGCTGCGCATCGCGGGCATGCTGTCGGTCGTGCTTGGGATATTCAATTTGCTGCCGCTGCCGGCGCTAGACGGCGGGCGCATAGCATTCTTGTTCGTCGAGTTGCTGCGCGGCCGGCCGGTAAGTCCCGAAAAAGAGGGCTTGGTCCATTTAACAGGTTTTGCCGTCCTGGCTGTGCTGTTCGTCTTCATCACGTACCACGACGTCGTGCAATGGATCAACGGTAAGGGCGGTCTGTAGGTGCACGACATCGAGCTAACACCCGTCCCTCAGTGGTCTTTAGTCTCGCCCGCTGATACCGCACCGGCCCTTACGCCCCGCCGGCGAAGCCGCCCGGTCAAGGTCGGATCGCTGACGATCGGCGGCGATGCGCCCGTCTCCGTGCAATCGATGACGACCACCAAGACCGACGATTGGGCGGCCACGTTGGACCAGGTGCACGCTTTGGCCGAAGCAGGCTGCGAGATCGTGCGCATCTCGGTGCCGGACGCCAAGGCGGCTGCGGCATGCCGCAAGATCAAAGCGGGCGCCCGCGTTCCGCTCGTCGCCGACATCCATTTCGACCACCGCTTCGCGCTTGCTGCGATCGAAGCGGGTTGGGACAAGCTGCGCCTAAACCCCGGCAACATCCGCGACGCCGACAAGGTGCGCGATGTCGTGCGGGCGGCCCAGGACCGGGGCATGCCCATCCGCATCGGCGTCAATATGGGATCGTTGGCCCCGGATATCGTCGAGCGCTTCGGCCGAACCCCGCAAGCCATGGTGGAATCGGCGCTGCGCCATATCCGGATACTCGAAGACCTGAATTTCACCGACATCGTCGTGTCGCTCAAGGCGCACGACGTGCGCAATACCGTCCGCGCCTACCGGCTCATGGCCGCGCGCTGCGACTATCCCTTTCATCTGGGCATTACCGAAGCCGGAACGCTGCGCACCGGCACCGTCAAGAGCGCGGCGGGCTTAGCCATCCTGCTCGCCGAGGGCATCGGCGACACGATTCGCGTGTCGCTCGCCGCCGATCCGCTGGAAGAAGTCCCGGTTTGTTGGGAGCTGCTAAAATCGCTTGGCCTGCGGGAACGGGGCGTCGAGATCACCGCCTGTCCTTCCTGCGGCCGCGTGCAGGTCGACATCTTGCGGCTGGCCGAGGCGGTTGAAAGGATAACGGCCGAATATCGCGCCCCCGTAAAGGTAGCCGTCATGGGTTGCGCGGTCAACGGCCCGGGCGAAGCGTCGATGGCTGACGTGGGCATCGCCGGTGGCCGCGGGATGGGTCTGATTTATCGCGACGGCGTAAAAGTCCGCGCGCTGCCCGAAGCCGACCTATTAGCCGGCTTCCGCGAAGAGATCGAAAAAGTCATCGACGAGCGCTATCCGACATACCGCTGACATGGCCAAAGACAAGGCCATCGTCAAAGACATTCCGGCCAAAAAAGCTGATCTGTCCGAATGGTACACTCAGGTCTGCCTGCGCGCTCAATTGGTCGACTACGCGCCGGTGCGAGGCTGCATCGTTTTACGCCCCTACGGCTTTGCCATTTGGGAGCTGGTGCAATCGCAGTTCGACCGGCGCTTCAAAGCTACCGGTCATCACAACGCGTACTTTCCGCTGCTGATTCCAGAGAGCCTATTGACCCGAGAGGCCGAGCATGTCGAAGGCTTCGCGCCCGAAGTCGCTTGGGTGACCCAGGGCGGGAGCGAAACGCTCAACGAGCGGCTCGCGATCCGACCGACGTCGGAAGCGATGGTCGGTACGATGTACGCCCGCTGGATTCAGTCTCATCGCGACTTGCCGATCTTGATCAATCAGTGGTCCAACGTCGTGCGCTGGGAGAAGGCGACCCGGCCGTTCTTACGCACGCTCGAGTTTTTGTGGCAAGAAGGGCACACCGCGCACGCAAGCCGTGAACAGGCGGAGCAAGAAGTGCGTAGCATGCTCGAGATCTATCGGGAAGTCGCAGAAGATGTGCTTGCGATGGCCGTGATCGCAGGCCGCAAGAGCGATCGTGAGAAGTTCGCCGGCGCCGCCGCCACCTTTGCCATCGAAGCGCTTATGCCCGACGGCAAGGCGCTGCAGGCCGGGACCTCTCATGAGTTGGGGCAAAACTTCGCGCGCGCTTACGATATCAAATTTACCGACGTTGACGAACGCGAGAAGTACGCGTGGACGACGTCGTGGGGCGTCTCCTGGCGTGTGGTCGGCGGACTCATAATGGTGCACGGCGACGATCGGGGGCTCGTGCTGCCGCCGGCGGTCGCACCGCATCAGGTCGTGATCGTCCCAATTCCCAAGAAGGGTGATGAATCGGTGCTGACGGCGGCGCGCGAACTGCGCGCTGAGCTGGAACCGGCTGCGCGCGTGTTACTCGACGATCGCGCCGAGCACAGCGCGCCGTGGAAGTTCAACGAGTGGGA
>JALYUR010000024.1 GCA_030853635.1 Vulcanimicrobiota bacterium
CGCCGCTCCAATGCGGTGGTCCAGCTCTTCCAAGTGCGCGCGCGTGTCCACGTCCATAGTGCCGCCATGTTTGAGCGCCGTTTGAACTCGACCGTGCAAGTCGCCTAACTCGTAACGCGCCAGCGCCCGCGCCGTGTCCGGCGTTCCCTTGGGCGGGTCGTCATGCAGTTTCATCAGCCGCTGGGCGTACTGCATCTGCAAGTTACGCCTGACGGCACCGATAGTGCGCAGGCCGCGCGCGCCGAGATCACCGTAGATCCCTGTCTGCAGCGCCGCAAACATTTCGCTCATCGTGAGCGTCCGCGCGCTGGCCTGCAGCGGATTTTGTTCGATGCGCTGCAGAACGAGAGGTTGGAAAAGCTCGTCTATCACTCCCATTTGGAAGCGGCTGACCCGCTGCAGGATCGGGTAATCGTGCCGGTCCGGCGGATCGTACGCCCATACTGGAAGGTTGCCGTACCCGGGCCAGCTCACGTAGCCGTAGCCCGCCCACTCGGAATATCCGAGATGCGACAACAGCGCGCTCGAAAAGCGCCAGGCGTCGTCTGCAAACAAGTACTTGTCGAGCATGGCCATCGCCCGCAGTTGCACGTCACGGGGCACCGGCACGATGGGCGGCTGCGCGTGCGGATCGCCGCGGTGAGCGCGCGACAGGTACTGCCCACCGATGAAGTGCGCGGGCAGCGTCGCGCAATTGGCGTAATTGCCTAATATCCGGCGGAACGCTGCGGTCTCGGTCTCATACGCATCGCCAGCGTGCGGCAAGCGCCTATCTAGCGCATGCATTAAATCGCTGCTCATGTGCAACTGCACCGCGCACCAGCCGAGCGGGTCGTCAGTCAGATCACCTTGATTCGAGCGCGGATCGGCAGCGTGTCCGTTCGCCCAGGCTGCGTCTTCGTCGGATGAGTAGCGAAAGCGTGGGTCGGACCAAGCCTGCGCCCAGCGGCGCAACGTCGGCAGCTCGGCCTCTGGCGTCGTTGCCCCGGGAATCGCCGCATAGCCCCATTTTATGGCATAGTAGTCGTAAGGTCCCAACACGGTCTGCGAGTACGAGCCCTGCGGGTAAGGCTGCGGCCACAGATTCAGCGGCGCGTACTCCATCACGCTCGAAGCGATGCCATACTTACGCGTGAAGCTGCTGTTCTGCAGCTGCTTGGCGGTGTATGCCATTGAGCTGATAAAGTTGTGCTGCAAGCCCATGTTATGACCGGTCTCGTGCAAGATGGTGCCTTGCCATGAATCGTAAAGCACCGACGCCGGCATGGGGTCGGTCGTCCTGCCATAGCGCACCGGGTCGATCAGCCATTGCCACTCGAGCGATGTGTAAAGCGGAACGTCGGCAGAGACCAAAATACCCGTGCGGAACTCTTGGCCGGTGCGCGGATCGTACAGCGTTTGCGAATCTGCGCCGAAGCTGGCTTGCGCTTCGGTGACCCAGCGGATGACGTTGTAGCGGATGTCGTCGGCATCCCAATCCGCGTCGGCCGGTTGATCCCGGACCTCGATAGCGTGGCTGATGCCGATGCGCTCGAACGCCGCGTTCCACGCGAGGATCGCATTTCGAATCGCCGGCCGATATGCGGGCGGTATGGTGCTGCTCAAGTAGAAGACCATCGGATGCTTCGACGGCGAAATACGTTTAGAAGGATCCGACGGCTGCACGTTCCAGCGCACGATATAGCGCAGCTGGCGCTGGCGCACGAAGTCTTTGTCGTATTGCAGATAGATCGCGTCGTAAAACCCCACGCGGTCGTCCGCATAGCGCGGCCGGTAATCGCTGTCGCCCGGCGGCTCCGCGAAGTTGTAGACGATGCGCATCTGTAGGCTGCGCGCGTCGGGCGCGACGTCGGCCACGTGCGCCGCATCGGTGGCCCAGGTCTGGTCCGCTTCGATGACGACGTTCTTGGGGAAGGCCTTGGTGGTCCCGAAATAAGTGCGGCCGGTATCGAGGCTGTACGAGTTCTCGGCAGTCGTATTCAAAGACCCCTTGAGCAGGTTCTTCATGTCGAGCTGATCGCTCAGCAGCGAAGACAAGTCGAAGATCACCGCGCCAGTCGCTTCATCGGTCGCTGCGATGTCGCCCACGCCCTCGACGGATTGCGGAAAGTTCAACTCTAGCGCGCGTTGAGCCGCCGCGCTCCCCGGCGCGACGAACGACGTGTTAGGCCACACCAGCGCGATCTTGTTGCCGGCTCGTTCAAACCGCAGCAGCATCGCCGGCACGTGATCCGTATTGCCCCACACGACGGAGTTGCCGCCCAGCCCGCTGCCCGGCACGATCGTCTCGATGAAGTCGCGCCCGATCTGATCCTTGGCAAGCTCCAGGTAGATCTTGCCGTCCTTGTGCCAAACGGTGAACAGCCCGCGCTGCGCCGTGGCGCCCGCGACGAAGCTGGCGTATGCCGAGGGTGTGCCGGCGTCCGGTCCGTTGGCGGCCCGCGCTGGGGCGCCGCCGGCAAACACGACCGCCGCGATTGCACAAGCAAACGCGCTATAAATGAAGCGATACATCTTGCGCCACTTCGTGCGGCGGTACCGCAAACCTCGCAGGCATACTGGGCGGCGTTGACTGCGTCGCCACTGTTTGCTATGGTTGCATCATGGAACCACGAACGATAACCCTAAAAAACGTACCGCTTGAGCTGCACCGAAAACTGCGGCATAAGGCGAGAGCCAACGATCGCAGCCTTAACAGCGAAATAATCGCGTGCCTGCGCGCCGCAGTAGCCCCGCAACCTATAAATGTCAGACTCACTCTGGCCCGAGCTCAGGCTATGCGTGAGGCATTGCCCATTCGACTAGATGATGAAAATGTGAGCCACTTCAAGAACGAACGCCATCCGTGATCGTCCGAGCAGTTGGGTGCCCCGCTGATCACAGCTGATATCCGGCTGGCGAAAGCGTTTCCTGGGCGAGCTGTCTTACTTGCCGACTACAGATGAGCAAGCCCATCGGGACGCCCGGTAAGGTCAGCACTTGCCTCGTTTGGGCTTGACCAAGGCCGTATTTAACCGAGCGTTCTTACGCAAGGCGGCGGATTGACAGGAACCCGCCGAAGCTCGTGCTGCCGTACCGCAAACCTCGCAGGCATCCGCCCGCCGGTCGCACAAACGCCATTTCCAACGCGCCCCCGCCCAGCCTTCGATGATCTTTTCCGCGCAAGGGTGGTTGCATTTGGCTTCACGCACCGTCGCCGATAATCGTCTAGAGCTCACCTGGCGAGGAATCGCACTTGGTGCGGCCATCACGCTCGTGTTCACGGCCGCCAACGTGTACCTCGGGCTCAAGGTCGGGCTGACGTTTGCATCGTCGATCCCGGCGGCGGTGATCTCGATGGCCGTCTTGCGCGGCTTCAAAAACGCGACGATCTTCGAAAATAACATCGTGCAGACGATCGCTTCGGCGGCGGGAACGTTGTCGTCCATCATCTTCGTGCTGCCGGGCCTCATCATGGTCGGCTGGTGGACGCACTTCCCGTTCTGGG
>JALYUR010000034.1 GCA_030853635.1 Vulcanimicrobiota bacterium
ACCCGATGCCCGGCAGATCGGGCGCCCGCTGCGCGACGCCAGCCGCGGCGCGGGGCGCATGGCCGGACGCAGGAATCGGCGTACCGCCTTGGGCCGGCTCGGCTAGCGCGCTGAGCCGGTCGAGCACGCCGGCCGGGTCGATGGCGCCGACGGCCGCTACCATCTCGTTGGGCGGCGCGTACGCCCGCGCGCTGAAACGCCGTACGTCCGACAAAGTGATGGCGCCGAGCGCCCTCGGATCGCCGTAGGTGGACTCATGCAGCGGGCCCGCAGGAAACGCCTGGGCGAATAGCGCGTCGCGAAAGGCTATATCCGGTATGGTGCCGGCGATCGTCATGTCGGCCGCCGCCGCCGTCTTTGCTTCACGGAACGCCCCCGCGTCGATCACCGGGTGCAAAGCGCGCCGCAGCAGAGCATCGGCAACGCTCGGGGCGGCATACGATGGGACCACGACCGCCAGCTCCGTCGCCATCGGAAAGACGGAGATGTTGATGCTCCCACCCTCCGCGCGCACGCGGTCGCGCAACGATCCGCCTCCCAACTTCTGCGCCGCCAACGCGTATGCGCTGACGCGCGCTAGGCCAGGTCGGCGCCCGTCGTAACCATCTGCGGGGCTTTTGATCCAAACGGCGATCGCGCCGACCGGTGCCGTCGCGATGCGCCGCAACGCAAGCGTCAGCCCGCTGGGCAAGGTCGTCTCGCCGGGCGGTAGAGCCGCCTGTCCGAGCACGGCGGCGCAGACGGGCGCCGCGTTAAGAGTGAAGGCTAAAGCTAATGCGGCGCCCAGGCCGCGGATCATGCCGGTTCCGGCGGCGGGAAAGGCAGCACGCGCGGATTGACGCGCGGCTTGTCGTCCTTGGGCTGCGACGCTGCGGCTGCGGCCGTGTCCGGCACGATGGGCTCGTTTTGAGCCGAGCGAGGGGCGGTCGAGCGCGGGCTGTCCGAAAGCAGCCGCTCTACCTCTTCGGCTTCGACCGTTTCGCGTTCGAGCAGAGCTTCGGCAAGGCGGTGCAGCTTGTCGATGTTGGTCTCTAGCAGATGATAGGCGTTGAAGTAGCACGCCTCGACGATGCCGCGCACCTCGGTGTCGATCTGGCTGGCCACTTCTTCTGAGTAGTTGCGCTCCTCGGCGAAATCCCGGCCTAAGAAGACCTGCTCATGCTTTTTGCCCAGCGCCAACGGACCGATCTTCGTGCTCATGCCGAATTCCATGACCATCTTGCGGGCAAGGCTCGTCGATTTCTGCAGGTCGTCTTGAGCGCCGGTCGTGCAGTCGTGGAAGACGAGTTCCTCAGCCACCCGGCCGCCCAGCAGTCCGGTGATGCGGTCGATGATCTCGGCCTTGGTCATGAGATAACGATCTTCGATCGGCAATTGCATCGTCAGACCGAGGGCCATACCGCGCGGAATGATCGTGATCTTGTGCAGCGGATCTGCGTGCGGGAGCAGCCGGCCGACCAGCGCGTGACCTCCTTCATGATAGGCGACGATCTCTTTTTCACGATGGCTGATGATCCGGCTCTTGCGCTCGGGCCCTGCGATCACGCGGTCGATGGCCTCTTCGCAATCTTTCATTTCGATCTGAGTCTTGCTGGCACGCGCGGCAAGCAAGGCCGCCTCGTTGAGCAGATTCTCCAGATCCGCTCCCGAGAACCCAGGAGTACGACGGGCCAGAACCTCGAGCTTGACGTCGGGGCCTAGGGGCTTGTTGCGGGAGTGCACGCCCAGGATCTGGGCGCGGCCGACGACATCGGCGCGATCGACCACGACCTGGCGATCGAAGCGCCCGGGCCGCAGCAGAGCCGGGTCGAGCACGTCGGGCCGGTTGGTCGCCGCTATCAGGATGACTCCGGTGTTCACGTCGAAGCCGTCCATCTCAACCAGCAGTTGGTTGAGCGTCTGCTCCCGCTCGTCGTGACCGCCGCCTAATCCCGCACCGCGCTGACGGCCAACCGCGTCGATCTCGTCGATGAACACGATGCAAGGAGCGCTCTTTTTAGCCTGCTCGAACAGGTCGCGGACGCGCGATGCGCCGACGCCGACGAACATCTCGACGAAGTCCGAACCGGAAATGCTGAAGAAAGGAACGCCCGCTTCGCCTGCGATCGCGCGGGCCAACAGCGTCTTGCCGCTGCCCGGCGGCCCGAGGAGGAGCAGACCCTTGGGAATGCGGGCCCCGAGCGCCTGAAATTTCTTCGGGAACTTCAGGAACTCGACCACCTCGGCCAGTTCCTGTTTGGCCTCCTCGACCCCGGCGACATCCGAAAACGTCACCTTCGGCCGGTTCTCGGAGTGCAGCTTGGCGCGGCTGCGGCCGAACGAAAGCGCCTGGTTCCCGCCGGATTGCGCCTGACGCATTATGACGAGGATCAAGATGAACATGATGGCCATCGGCAGGATGTTGCCGAGGAACAACAGCGGCAAGCTGCTGCTGGCCGACGGGTCGCCGCTGACCTTGATGTGCTTGGCCAGCAATAGCTTGGTGAGGTCCGGTCCGCTGCCTGGCGGGATGTTCACTACCTGCTTGGAGTCGCCCGCCCGCGTCGCCGTAGCGGTGGTGGCGCTGACCACGACATCGTGAAGGGACTCGGGCGACACGTTGATTTCGTGCACTAAATCGCTGTACGACGGCTGCTGCTGTTGCTGGCCCGAGCTGCGGTACCACATCCAGCCGAAGAACAGGACCGCTGCCAAGATAATCCAGATGACTACGGAGCGAACGACTTTACCCAAGACTAGAACCTCATGCTCGCCGGCCGGCGATCGAGTGCGACGGCGCACTTACGGCCGGCGGCGACGCCGTCGGCCGGCGGATGGACGAACTCAAGCGGATCAAGCCCGAGCCTCTTTGTGTAGCTTGCAGATGTGCGGAATGTTTCGAAACCGTTCTTGAAAATCCAGACCGTACCCTACCAGAAACGCATCCGGCGCCTCCAGCCCGACGTAGTCCGGCACGACTGCGATCTTGCGGTGATAGGGCTTGTTGAGCAACGCGCAGGAGCGCACGCTCAATGGGCCCCGGCTGCGCAAATTCTTCAGCAGATAATCCAGCGTCAGACCCTCGTCGACTATGTCTTCGACCAGCAATAAGTGCCGGCCGGCCGGATCTATGTCGAGGTCCTTGAGCAAGCGGACCTGGCTGCCGCCGTCGCGACCGGTATTGTATGAGTTGACCACTATGAAGTCGACGATCAAGGGATAGTCCCCCAACGCTCGCATGAGGTCGCCCGCAAACAACACCGCCCCCTTGAGCACCCCGACCATCATCAGCTCCGCGCCGGCGTAGTCCGCCCGGATGGCAACGGCGATCCTTTGCACCGCTGCGGCGATTTCAGCGGCCGAGAAGACTTTAGTCCCCGAGCCGGCCAAGCCGTCCACTGATTCGATCATCGGCCGGTTTCGAGCCGAACTTCCAGCGCCGGCCGGCCGGCGCGAGCTTTGAACG
>JALYUR010000044.1 GCA_030853635.1 Vulcanimicrobiota bacterium
CTTCCAGAAGCTGCTGAAGCGATTCGCGGCGAGCTGAGTGTAGAGGACGGTATGCTGGATGTTCTTATGCCCGAGATAGTGCTGGATGGCGCGGGTGTCCTGGCCGTCGTTGGCGAGCTTGAAGCCGGTCGAATGCCGGAGCATGTGCGGGTGGATTGGCATGCCCAGCTTGGCCGCCTCGCCGGCGCGGGCGATCAGCTTGCGGAAGTTTGCGGCGGTCATCGGCGCGCGGCGTTCGGAGACGAAGACATAGGCGGTTTGCGGATCATCGCGTAGCAGCTTGCGCAAAGCCCGGAGCTCCGGCCCACGCAGAGGATGGGTGCTGGGCAGCCCGTTCTTGCGGCGATGCACATGCAACAGCCCCTGCCGCAGATCCAGCTGCTCACGCCGCAGGCCGACCAGCTCCGAGACGCGGAGGCCATGCCGGTAGGCGAGCAGGATCATCGTGGTGTCGCGATGGCCATGACGTCCGAGCCGCTGCGCCGCGGCCATCAGCCTGTCGATCTCCGCCGGGGTCAGATGCTCCCGGCTGCGCCGGTCGGCGTTGGGAACTTTGAGCGGCGGGCGCATCGTCAACCGGCTTTCCCCAAAACGATGGTTGGCGCCGTCTCCGGCTGCGCCTCATGGATCAAGCTGCGCCTGATGTCGGACCAACTTACTTTCCCTAAATGAGGCGTTATAGGGAAAGTATCTGCCCGATGCCGACGAACCGAGACCCATTGCGAACCGACCCATTGACGCGCGCCGGCAACGGCAGGCGGCTGACCGTGCTGTCGCATGCCGAGCGGATAGCGCTTTACGGCTTGCCCGATTTCGACGACTTCCAGCGCGCCGAGTTCTTTGCCTTGACCGAGGCCGAGCGCGCGGTGGCTGACCGGCGCAAGGGGCCGGCCGAGCGTCTCCACTGCCTGCTCCAGATTGGCTATTTCAAGGCCAAACAAGCTTTCTTCAATGTCTCCGAGCTGGACATCCCGGCTGGCGACGTTGAATTCCTGCAAAAGCGCTGCTTCCCCGCAAACACGGCCGCACTCCGGCCGCTGCGCCGAAGCGAGCGGTATGCGCAACGTGCTGAGATCGCCGGACTGTTCGGTTTCCGGCTCTGGTCGGAGACCGACCGGCCGACGCTCATCGAGGCGGCAGCTCTGCTGGCAAGGCGAGACGTGACGCCGACCTTCATCCTGATCGAGGTGCTGGCGTTCCTGAAGGCCCGCAAGATCGTGCGGCCGGGTTACACGACGCTGCAGACCATCATCAGCGGCGTCCTCGCCGCCGAGCGCCGGCGCCTGGCACACATCATCGTAGAGGGTTTGGACGCCGGCACGCATGCCGCGCTGCAGGACCTTCTCGTGCGCGAGGGCACGCTGTCCGAGTTGGCCGCGCTCAAGCAGGACGCCAAGCATTTCGGCTATCAGATGATGGTCGCCGAGCGACAGAAACGCACAACGCTGGCGCCCTTGCATCATGCTGGCAAAGCCCTCCTTCCGCGGCTCGATATCTCACAACAGAACATCACGTATTATGCGAGCCTCGTCCATTACTATACAGTCTTCGATCTGCGCCGGATGGCAGTCGGGCAAGGCCATCTGTATCTGCTGTGCTATGCTTGGCAACGCTACCGACAGCTGAGCGACAATCTCGTCGAAGCTTTCGCCCACTCCATGGCGCAGATCGAGCAGGAGACCAAGGAGGCCTCCGAGGCGATGTACGTCCAGGCCCAGGCAAAACAGCAGCGGGAAGCGCCCCGGGTCGGCCGTGTGCTGCTGCTCTATGTCGATGAGACGGTCGACAACGCGACGCCGTTCGGAGAGGTCCGGGACCGGGCGTTCACGATCATGCCGAGAGAGGCCCTTCTCACCGCCGGCAAGCGCCTGTGCGAACGATCGGTCAGCCAACTGGAGCTGCGGTGGCAAGCGGTTGACCGGGCGGCAGCGCGGTTCAAGAGGAACCTGCGTCCGCTCGCGACGACGCTCGATGTTTCGGCCGAGCCGAGCGGACGCCCATGGCAGGCCGCGCTGTCCTGGATGGGACATGTCTTCGCCCGTCAGCAGCGCCTTGCACAACGCCCGCTTGCCGAGATCCCCGACGGCACCATACCCGAACGGTTGCGCGTGCACCTTTTCGACTTCGACGGCGCCGGCAATCCCACAGGGCTTCGCGGCGACCGCTACGAGTTCTGGATCTACCGGCAGCTCCGCAAACGTCTCGCCGCTGGCGAATTGTACCTCGACGACAGCGTCCGGCACCGCCGCTTCAGTGACGAGTTGGTGGCGCCGGACCGAACAGCCGAGGCGCTCAAGGAACTCACCATTCCCTGGTTGAGCCAATCCGCCGATGCCACGGTCGATGTCTTGTGCGACGAGCTGGATCAGCTGTGGCGGACATTCGACCGCGACCTGCGCCTGGGCAAGCTCAAGCATCTCGACTTCGACCCCGAACGCCAGGCCCTGTCCTGGCGCAAGCCCAGGATCGACAAGGAGGACGCCTTGCAGAGCAGCTTCTATGCGAAGCTGCAGGCACGCGGTGTCCCTGACGTGTTCCGCTTCGTGAACGCGCGTTGCGGTTTCTTGTCGGCACTGACGCCCTTGCAGCCGCGCTACGCCAAGAAGATCGCCGATGAGGACAGCCTGATGGCGGTGATCGTCGCTCAGGCCATGAACCACGGCATGCTCAGCATGGCAGAAACCAGCGACATCTCCTACGACGTCCTGCAAGAGGCACATCAGCAGCACCTGCGCCTTGCCACGCTTGGGGCGGCCAATGACAAGATCAGCAACTTGATCGCCGGCCTCGACATCTTCCCCCTGTATTCGTTCAATCCGGAGATCCTCTACGGCAGCGTCGACGGCCAGAAGTTCGAGTCAGCCACTCCAACGATCAAGGCACGATATTCGCGCAAGTACTTCGGGCGCGGCAAAGGTGTCGTCGCCTACACCCTGCTCGCCAATCACGTGCCGCTGGGGACGGAGCTGATCGGCGCCAACGAGCACGAAAGCCACTACGTCTTCGACATCTGCTACCACAACACCTCGGACATCGTGCCGACCGCGATCACCGGGGACATGCACAGCATCAACAAGGCGAACTTCGCCATCCTGCATTGGTTTGGGCTGAAGCTGGCGCCGCGCTTCACCAACTTGCAAGCGCAGATCCAGCACCTGTTTTGCGGGACCGACCTCGCCGAGCACCAAGCCTACCTGCTTCAGCCAACCGGGCCGATCGACCGCCAGGCGATCGTGGCCGAAAAGGCCAATATCGA
>JALYUR010000062.1 GCA_030853635.1 Vulcanimicrobiota bacterium
ATACGCGCAGGCGCTGCACGACTGTGCGGCGCCCGACGGTGCGGCGCACGCGGGGCCGGTCGCAATCCGCTATCCGCGCGGCTCGAGCGCGCTGGTCGCAAGCAGACCCGATCCCGCGCCTATCGCCTTGGGGCAGGCGCAGGTGCTGCGTCAGGGCCACCCGGGCGGCGTTGCAGTCATCGCTTTGGGAATCTGCTGCGAGGCTGCCCTCACGGCCGCAGAGGAGCTGGCAGCCGACGACATCTCGATAACGGTAGTCAACGCGCGCTTCGTCAAACCGCTCGACCATGCGCTAATCGCTACGCTGGCGGCGCGCTGCACCACGATCGTAACGGTGGAAGAACACAGCGCCGCGGGCGGCTTCGGTTCTGCGGTCCTTGAATCTTTGAGCGATCGCGACTTAAAGACCCGGGTCGTGCGCCTTGCGATCGCCGACCGCTTCGTCGGGCACGCCACCCAAGCGGCCCAGCGACGCGAATGCGGGTTGGACGGGCCGGCGATAGCTGCGGCGGTGCGCAAGGCCTATGCCGGCGATGGGTCACTGACCAAGCGCGCCCGGCCGTCGGCGGCCACGGAGGCAGTCTCGGCCGCCTCTTGAGCTACTTGAGCGGCGGCGAGCCGTTCTCGCTGCCGGGTCAGGCTGGGGGCGTCCTGTTGCTGCACGGTTTCACCGGCAGCCCGTTCGAGATCCGAGCGCTCGGCGAATCTTTGCACCGCCAGGGTTACGGCGTGCTGGCTCCGGCCCTTCCGGGCCATGCGACCCTACACACCGATCTCGATTCGCTGACCGCGGCCGACTACTTCGCGGCAGCCGAAGAGGCGTACGAAACGGGTATGCGCATTTTCAACAGGCTGTACGTCGCCGGCCTGTCCATGGGCGGCGTGCTCGCGCTCCATCTCGCCGCCACCCGGCCGGTCAGCGGGGTTCTCGCTATCTCCACGCCTGTTTTTCTGTCGCCGTTTGCCGCCATGGCGTTGCCGATCGTCCATCAGTGGCTGCCAAAGGCGTATGCTCCGGCCAACATCTCGGCCTGGCAAGGCAACGTCGTGGGTTACAAAACGGCTTCGGTGGTCGCCTTCAAGACGGTCGCCGACGTCCTCGAAAACGTCAAAGCCGCGCTAGGCACGATTCACGCGCCGATAATGATCGTGCACTCGACGCGCGACGCGACGGCGCCGGTCGGCAACGCTCGCTACATCTTCGATCATGTATCGAGTTGCATCCGGCGGCTAAAGATCTTGCGGCAAGGTCGCCATCTCTTGACGCTGCCGCGCTATCTGCCGCTGTTCGAGACCGACGTCCTGGCCTTTTTTGGTGACCTGGAAGCGGCAGCCGCGCGGTAAAGGCCAGTCGCCGAGCGCAGGGGCTCTCGGACCGCCGGCCGAACGCAAACGGTCGCCATGATAGCGACTTCGATGGTGCTTGCATTCGCGGCGCAGCCGAGCGCACCGGCCTTTAAGGGCCCCAGCCCGCCGCCGCTGTCTTTGCCGACCAATGTATTCGCGCAGCAGACTTGGGGCAGCCAGCACCCCTTCATCTTGGGCGCGATCCAGCTGCTCTTCATCGTCTGCGCGGTGGCGATGATCGTTTTGATGTCGGTCCAGACGACTAAGAACGAAGGGCTGTCCGGCAGCATCGGCGGCCGAGCGGAATCCGCCTACCGCGGCCGCATCGGGGTAGATCAGCAGCTCGCGCGGCTGACCAGCGGCGTGGGCGTCTCGTTCATCGTGTTGGCGATCGTCAACTTCTTCATATCCCGCTGACCGCGATCGGCGCAAGCGGTTTAGGGGCCGGACCTCGGGTGGGTCGGTCGAGCACGATTGAGAGGAGCGCTCATGCGGCTTTCGTCTACCTTCGTGGCGCTTGCGCTTACCGCCGTAACGCTGGCCGGATGCACGTCATCGACCCAGACGTCCTCGCAGCCTGGCGCCTCTACAGGTAACGCCGGCAACGGCAAACCCACCTACGGCGGCACGCTAAAGATCGGCTCGTACATCACCGCCGACACCATCGTGCCGATCTACGCGCACAGCGAGGGCTCGCAAAACATCCTCGGCTTCTTGTACGATGCCTTAGTCAACGTCGATCCCGATTTCCACGTCGTTCCTTGGCTCGCCAAGAGTTGGGAGCTGTCCAAGGACGGCAGAACATACACATTTTATTTGCGGCACGACGCAACATGGAGCGACGGTGTGCCTATCACCAGCGCCGACGTCAAATTTGAGTACGATCTGACGACCAATCCAGCGTCGGGTGCCTCGTACCGTGGCGATTACGACGTCGTGCAAAGCGTCAGGACCCCCGACAAGTGGACGGTCGTCTATGCTTTGAAGGAACCCAACGCGCCGTTTCTAGCCGCGGTGCTAGGCGGCCCGTTTTCTCCGCACTGCCCGCTGCCCGTGCACGTGTACGGGAAGATTCCGCCGGGCCAGTTGCAGCACATGGACTTGTCGAAGCATCTCGTCACTTCGGGTCCGTACAGTCTAGCCGAGTGGAAGCACGACGATCACTTCCTGCTTTCTAGCAACAAGCGCTGGTGGAAGGGCCGTCCGTACATCGATAGCGTCTACGTCAAAGAGTATCAAAACGAACCCGCCGTGCAGATCGCCCTTCAAAACGGCGACATCGATACGTCCTTCGCCTTGCCTAGCACGACCTGGCTGCGGCTCAAGGATGATGCTAGGTTCGTCGGGATTCACAATCCCAGCGATCAGTTCAACATGTATGCGATCAATATGCGAAACCCGATACTCGCCGACATCAACGTCCGCAAAGCAGTCATGTATGCCTACGATCGCAAGACCGAGGCCGAAAAGCTGTTTCACAACGAAGATATCCCGACGTTCTCCCCGATTCCGATGGCGATAAGGTGGGCCTACGATCCTTCGACCGAAAAAGCGTACGCCTTCGATCCGCAAAAGGCCGCCAAACTCTTGGACGACGACGGCTGGAAGACCGGTTCGGACGGCTACCGCCACAAGGCCGGCAAGCTGCTGGCTTTCACGACGTCGCTGATTGCCGGGAGCGACGTTTCGACTAAGTCGTTCGAACTTTTCCAAGCGGATCTGAAGAATGTGGGCATCAAAACAAGCGCTCGGGCTTACGAATTCAACGTCTTCTTCAACAACGAGCAGAAAGGCGATTTCGACGTCGGCGCAGGGGGATTCGGCGGCGCCGCGGATCCCGACCCGTTTCAGTTGCTCAGCTCCAAGGCGTGGGCGCCCAACGGTCTAAACTACGGCCAATACTCCAACGCGCAAATGGACGATCTGATAAATCAAGGCCGCCGGATCTCCGATCCGGCTAAGCGCAAGGCGTTGTACTTGAAGCTGCAGCAGTTGGTAGTCGACCAGGTTCCCGAATTTTTCGACGTGGCGCCGTACTACCGCGTGTTCATCAATAAGCGCATCTTAGGCGTCAACCCTAGTCATGGCGGCTCGCAGTTTTCGGCCACCATGTACGACGAGCCGAGTTGGTACATCGCGCAATAGTTCTGCCGCGCGCAGCGCGATGAGCCGGCGGCAGTTCCGCTGAGCAGCTACATCGCGCGGCGGTTGATCGGCCTGGTTCCCTTGCTCGCCGGGATCAGCGTCATCTCCTATGCGATGATGGGCCTGGCTCCGGGCGGCCCCGCCGCCATCTTCGTGGGCATGGCTCGCCAAATGACGCCCGCGGACCGGGCGGTGATCATGCACAACCTGGGGCTCGACCGGCCTTGGTACGTGCAATACTTCTACTGGCTGAAGAACTTGGTGTTCAACCACAGTCTCGGCTACTCGTTCATCGACGGGCGGCCGGTCATGACCAAGATCCTCGAAAAGATGCCGGTCACGGCCGAGCTGATCGGCATTTCGTTCTTGGCGACTATACTCGTGGCTATTCCGGTAGCGATCTATTCCGCAACCCACAAGAACTCGATCGTCGACTACCTCGCGACCGTCGTCGTCTTCGTAGGCTACGGGATGCCGATCTTCTGGCTCGGCATCGTCTTGCTCAACTTATTCTCGGTGCGCCTGCACTGGCTGCCGTCGTCGGGCTTGACCAATCTCGGCGTCGGCGGCTTGGATCTGGCGGACCGGGTGCGCCATCTCATCTTGCCCGTCGCGACCTTGACTTTCGTCAGTCTGGCTTCATGGATCCGGTATCAGCGCTCGTCGATGCTCGAAGTGCTCGGCGAAGATTTCATCCGCACGGCCGCGGCCAAGGGTCTGGCTCGGCGCACGGTGATCTACAAGCACGCTTTTCGCAACGCCCTGCTGCCCCTGATCACGCTCATGGGCTTGTACCTGCCGGCTCTGCTCACGGGCGCGTATTTCGTGGAGATCGTCTTTTCGATCCCCGGCATGGGATATATCGGGCTCAATGCGATCTTCGAGCGAGATTATCCGACGATCATGGGAACGGTCTTTTTCTCGGCGGTGCTCGTCGTGCTCGGCAACCTCTTCGCGGATATCGCCTACGCCGCGGTCGATCCACGGATCCGTTACGATTAGGCGGCGCGCGCAGTGGCGATGATGCAGCAGCAGGACGTGCGCGCCTTGCAAGGCGACGAACTAGCCCCCCATCTGTCCATGGCGACCGACGTCTGGCGGCGCTTCGCTCGCAACCGGCTGTCGCTGGTGGGGCTAGGCGTGGTGGCGCTGCTGGCGTTTTGCGCGATCGCCGCCGGACATCTGAGCCGCTACGACCCCAACGCTATCGACCCATCGATCATCGGCAGCGCCCAGCCGCCCTCGGCCGCGCATCTCTTCGGCACCGACGTAGACGGGCGCGATTACTTCACGCGCATGTTGTTCGGCGCGCGCATCTCGCTCGAGGTGGGTTTCTCCGCCATGATCGTGGCCGTAACGCTGGGCACCGTTTATGGCGTCGTCTCGGCCTTCTACGGCGGAGCCGTAGACGCCGTCATGATGCGCTTCGTCGACATGATGCTGTCCTTCCCGACGTTTTTCTTGATCCTGACCGTCGAAGCGCTCACGAACAACTTCAACTTCGTCGTCATTATGCTCGTCATCGGCTTGCTGTCGTGGATGGGCGTCGCTCGGCTCGTGCGCGGTCAAGTGCTAAGCCTGCGCGAGCGTGACTTCGTGTCGGCCGCCCGAGCCATGGGTGCAGATGACGGCCGCATCATAGCACGCCATCTGCTGCCGAATGCCTTGGCGCCGGTCATCGTCGCGGCGACGCTGGCCATCGGCGACAACATCTTGATCGAGGCCGGCTTGTCGTATCTAGGCGTGGGCGTTCAAATCCCGACCCCTAGCTGGGGCAACAGCCTACAAAAAGCGTTGGACCCCGACGTGCAAAGCGCGCCGTGGCTCATCTTCATCCCGGGCGCGTTGATCGTCATCACGGTAGTGGCTTTCAATTTCGTCGGGGAAGGTCTGCGCGATGCGCTCGATCCCAAAACGCGGGGCGCAGCGTAGGAGAATGCAATCGGTCGAATAAACTGTCCGCACTCTCGCGAGAGGAGATGGCTGAAGCCTGCGCATGGCCTTATTGTCCGTCAAAGACCTGGCGGTGACGTTTCGCACCGATGATGGCATCGTCCGCGCGGTCAACGGCCTTTCGTTCGAGCTAAAGGCCGGCGAAACGCTGGGCATCGTCGGCGAATCGGGCTCCGGCAAGAGCGTCAGCGCGCTCTCGATCATGCGGCTCATCGCGATGCCGCCGGGCAGGATCGAACGCGGACAGATCCTCTTCAAGGACCGGGATCTGCTCACAGTCAGCGAAGCCGAAATGCGGCATATACGCGGCGACGAGATTTCGATGATCTTCCAGGATCCGATGACGAGCCTCAATCCGGTGCTAACCGTCGGCGACCAGATCGCCGAAGCGATCATACTTCACCAGCACAAGAGCAAGAAAGAAGCCTTCAAACGAGCGATCGACATGCTCAAGCTCGTGCGCATCCCCGCGGCCGAGAACAGGATCCGCGATTATCCTCACCAGTTCTCGGGCGGCATGCGCCAGCGCGTCATGATCGCCATGGCCTTGTCGTGCGACCCAGAACTGCTCATCGCCGACGAGCCGACGACCGCGCTGGACGTGACGATCCAAGCGCAGATCTTGGATCTCATGCGCGACCTTCAGCAGCGGCTCAACTCCGCGATCATCTTGATAACCCACGACTTGGGCGTGGTCGCCGAAGTTTGCGAACGAGTGCTCGTGATGTACGCCGGCAACATAGTCGAGTACGGGACCGTCGATCAGATATTCAACAGCCCCAAACATCCATACACTTGGGGATTGCTCGACTCTTTACCGCGGCTGGACGAAAAACAGCGCAAGCGCCTGGTTCCCATCGAGGGCCAGCCGCCTAACCTGTTGCGCCTGCCCACGGGCTGCGCTTTTGCTCCGCGCTGCCGGTACGCCCAGCCGGAGCACGCCGTCGTGCCGCCGCCGCTCATCGACTTCGGGGACGGGCACGTCGCCCGCTGCCATCTATATAAGGAAGACATCCATACCGACGTACGCCGGCTGCGCGAAGGGGCTCGGGCCGGCTAGATGGTCGACAGCCCGAATACCCACGTCGACGTCGCGCCCCAAGATGCGCTGATCAACCTGCGCAACGTAAAGAAATATTTCCCCATCATGGCCGGCGTGTTCTCTCGCCACGTCGCCGACGTGAAAGCGGTGGACGGCGTTTCGTTCGCTATCCAGGCGGGCGAAACGCTAGGGCTGGTCGGGGAGTCAGGCTCGGGAAAAACGACCGTCGGCCGGTGCATCCTGCGCCTGCTCGAGCCGACGTCCGGCGAGATATTCTTCGAAGGCAAGGACATAACCAAGCTGGACCGTCAGGCTATGCGCGGCTTGCGCCGCGAGATGCAGGTCATCTTCCAAGACCCCTATGCGAGCCTAAATCCGCGCATGACGGTAGGCGACATCGTGGCAGAGCCTTTGCATATCCACAAGCTGGCGCGCGGCAAAGAAGTAGAGAGCCGGGTGAACGATCTGCTGCGCACGGTCGGCCTGTCGCCTTACCACGCCAATCGTTATCCGCACGAGTTTTCGGGCGGTCAGCGTCAGCGCATAGGGGTCGCCCGAGCGCTCGCAGTTAATCCCAAGTTCATCGTCGCCGACGAGCCGGTGTCGGCGCTTGACGTCTCGATTCAGGCCCAGGTCGTCAACCTGCTGCAAGACTTGCAAGAAAAGCTCGGCCTGACGTACCTGTTCATAGCCCACGACCTTTCCGTCGTCCGGCACATCTCCGACCGCGTCGCCGTCATGTACGTCGGCGCTCTGATGGAATTGGCCGACCGCGAAGAGCTTTACGAACGGCCGCTGCACCCCTACACGCAGTCGCTGCTGTCGGCGATTCCCATACCGGACCCGCGCGCCGCGCGCCACGAACGCATCATCCTTCAAGGCGACATCCCCTCGCCGGTCAACCCGCCAAGCGGCTGCAGGTTCCACACCCGCTGCCCGATTGCGTTCGAGCGCTGCAAAGCTGAGATTCCCGCGTTTGCCAACTACCGGGGCCATTACGTCGCTTGCCATGCCGTCGAGCAGTTGGGCGGCGGCCAGCCAGACATCCATGCCAAACCCATCGCCGCGCCGGCGGCTGGCTGATCTTCGGGACCCCACAACCCCGTCCCGGCCAGCTGTTGTCAAGGTCTAATCAAATTTAAGCGGCGATCCAAGCGCCCCGGCCGGCGGGCGTTTTATTTTGCGTCGCCAGGAAAAAAGTAAAGCCAGTAAAGCCAGGCCGGCATCGCCGGCAGCCCAATATTCAAGATACGGAAAGGCAAACACGAAAGGAGATATCACAAGTGGCTTCCATTCTGAAACGCACCAACAGCTCCAGCGTCCAACCCATAGAAGATGAGTGGGATCCGTTCGGCGCCTTGACGACCGTGCGAAAGACCATGAATTCGCTTCTCGACAACGCGATGCTCCCGCACACTGGCTCGGACGGCGGGCCGTCTTCGCTCCAGCGTTGGACCTGTATGAGAAGGACGGCAGTATATAATCGAGTGCATGCTGCCCGGCTATAAGAAAGAAGACATCAACATCGAGCTGCACGACAATCGCTTGACGATTTCGGGCAAGCAAGAACGGGAGCATGCGGACGACACCAAGCGCTACCACTACCGCGAGATGCGGCGCGGCA
>JALYUR010000071.1 GCA_030853635.1 Vulcanimicrobiota bacterium
AGCAAACGCTGCGCGGAGATAGGTGGCAGGTCGCAACGGTTGACGCCAAAACCATTTACCGGACTCACGTGTCGTATGCTCGCGCACCAGCCAACAGGCCCATGCTTCTACCGACTGGCAACGACGAGTAACGTCCCAGTCGGGGCTTGGAGATAAAGCCCTTTGTTATGCGACGCGCGGGCATGCGGCGGTGCACCACGCCTGGATCTTGGCTCGGATCGCATCTCGCACTGCGCGCGTTTTCTCCAACTTCTGATCCCACGACCCTCCGAAAGCTGCCGGGTCGGCAAAGCTCCAGTGCAACCGTTCGGCGAAACCAGGGAAGATAGGGCATCGCTCGGCGCTCGTCTCATCGCAAACGGTGACTACATAGTTGAAGCGCTCTCCAGCTTTGAAAAGATCGAAGACGCTCTTGGTCTTTTGGTCGGCCAAGTCGATTCCAACTTCCCGCATGACAGCCACAGCCAGCGGGTTCACGCTTCCGGGCTCGATGCCGGCGCTTTGGACTTCCATGGAATCGCCGCAAAGGCGCTCCACCCATGCTTGGGCCATTTGGCCGCGGGCGCTATTTTGCACACAAACGAAGAGCACGCGCCTTTTGCTCACTCTACCGTCTCCCCGACGGGCACGACGACGCGCGGCGCGTGGCAGGCTGAGCGCGGTGCAAGCCACGCGAACAAAGCGGTCGCGACTAGCGCCCCCAAAAGCTCTGCAACGATGAACCCGGGAACATTTGCCGGTGAGATCCCGGCAAAGGTATCAGACAACGATCGCGCGATCGTGACGGCTGGATTGGCAAACGACGTCGAGGCCGTGAACCAATATGCCGCCACGATGTAAGCTGCGACCGCAAATGGCGTCCGCGCGGGCTGAAAGCGAGTGCAGGTCCATACCACGATCACAAGCCCGAACGTCGCGACGAATTCGCTGAAAACTAGATTGGCTCCGCCGCGGAACCGATGCGAGACGAACAACAGGGGCTCGCCGAACATCGTGTTGGCGGCGGCCACGCCGACGATTGCCCCACCGACTTGGGCCGTGATGTACGGCGCCACTTCTCGCCAAGGCAACCCGCCTAACATGGCATCGACGACTGTGATGACGGGGTTGAATTGCGCTCCTGAAATGCTCCCGAAGGCTAGAATTAGGGCGACTAAGGCGCCTCCGGTCGCAATCGTATTGGCCAGTAGCGCGATCGCGACGTTCCCGCCGGCGAGCCGTTGCGCCATGATGCCCGAGCCGACGATCGCCGCCAGCAGCATGGCCGTGCCCAGGCCTTCGGCGACGGCACGGCGCGCGAGCGTCACGTCAGCGGATGATGAACTGGAAGTAGCGTGCCCGTAGGGCAGCTTGTCGACAGTCGGCATTGCAGACGGAACCACAGGACTCGCAATAGCTTATCGACTCGTTAACTGTGCCGAAAAGGGCGCCACGGAGCGCTTCCAACATGTTAGCAGCACCCGCTCGAAGTGGCTGCATCTTCCGACGCGGCGCAACATGTCGACGTCTCCGGACCGTCGCGCTCGTCGGTCTCTTCGAGGACGTAATACGTCTCCCACCGGCGACCGTCGGGGTCTGTAGCCCAGACTTTGTTTTGGACAGCGTAGCAGCACGTCTGCTCGGTCTCGATGTCAGCCGGCAGCTTCGCTGCTTGCAGGCGCTCGATCTGCGCTTCAACCGCATCGGCTTGGTCGACGACCAAGCCATAGTGCGCGCCTTCACCGGCTTTCGTGCGGGCATCGAGATCGAGGGCGAGCTCCAGTCCCGGTTCATCCGTCACAAACAAGGCGTAATCCGGAAAGTGCTTAGCCGGCTTGGCGTTGAGCAAAGCGGAGTAGAAGGCGACGCTCTTGTCGAGATCGCGCGTGTGGAAGTTGATGTGTGTTTTCATACAGGCACCTTTTTAGGCAAGATCGAACCCAACGCGGCGCCCAATCGCCTTCGTGCATCAGCGGCCAGAGTGTAGTACATCCAGGTGCCGCGTCGCCTCGCTGCGACGAGATTAGCGTCTCGTAGGGTTTTTAAGTGATGCGATACCGTAGGCTGATTTAGCGGCAACCCCGCCGTGAAGTCGCAGACGCATACTTCATCTTCGCTGCGCGCCAACGTGGC
>JALYUR010000109.1 GCA_030853635.1 Vulcanimicrobiota bacterium
GTCCTGCGCTCGGCCGACCAGCGGCAGGCAGAAAAACGCCACCAGGACATACCCCCATAATTGGCAAGTCGCTCGCACTATGATCCCCAGGAATGAAAGCTGAGCCGTCTCAAGCCAGAGCATGAACCTGCGGGATTTCTGTTAACAAACGGTTTACGCCGGTAGGTTTTGTCGGGCGTGCCAGACGGCTTTCAGGCTGACTGGACAGCCTGAAAGCCGTCCAGACCTTTGTTCGATCGCATCATCCACGTGCCTTGAACGGTCTGCCCGGCGTGATCAGGCGTTAGACCGAACTTTACCGCTGTTTCGACGCAAGCCATTGATCTGACTCCAGATGCAAACGGCGCGCTGTCTACGCGGCGGCCAATTCGACCCCCAGCAAGCTGAGCGCCCGGCGCTGCACGGGCGTTGGAGTTGTTTGCACGGTGAGCATCTTCTGTCCCCCGGAGCAGACGGTGTTGTGCGTCAGTGTTGCGAGATCACCCAGCAAGGTGCGGAAGCTATGCACCGGCTGGACGCTGCCCCCGACATCAACGCGCTGGGTCGAAGCCTTGCTCTGGGCCGCCTTCGAGACCTTGGCCTTGGCGACCGGTGAGGTCCGCTCAGCCTCCGCCGCCGCACGGTCGTGGTCGTCGAACAACATCGGCGCCAACGGCTGACGCATATGCCACTCCAGGTAATACGCCAGCATGCACAGCAGCACATGCGCGCGCACCCGCGGCGGCGTCCAGTGAAACACCGGCCGCAGCGCCAGATCGACCGTCTTGATCGAGCGGAACGCGCGTTCGACCAGGGCGAGACTTTTGTAGGCCCGAACCGTCCCGGCGGCATCGACTTGTGCGGCCGTCAGGCTGGTGCGCAGCACGTAGAAGCCATCGAACCGGGCCTCGTCGGCGATGGCGTCGGCCTTGCGGGTGAAGCCGAACGCAGCGTCGGTGATGGTCAGTTCGAAGTGCTTGGCCATCTTCCGCTTGCCCAGGACCGCACCGACCGCCTGGCCGATGTCGGCCGCGCCACGCAGCGGGTTCTTCTCGCGCATCACCCGGGACTGGATCTTGCCAAGGTCGGCCTCGGTCAATGTCAGCAATTCGTCGCGCTTGCGGCGGCGTTCCTCGGCCAACAGCGGGTTCTTGCACACCACCAAACGTTCGTCGGGATAATCCGGACTGCTGACCTCGGCCATATCACGCGTGTCGAAAAGCGAAAATTGCAGCCGTCCGGCTTGCGCCAGTTGCTGGATCGCCGGGCCGCGCAGGGCGGTGATCCAGTCCAGTCCGGCCGGGCGCAAGGTTTGCTCGATCCGCGCCGTGGTCAGCATGCCGCGGTCACCGACCATCACCCCGTGGCGCAGCCGGAAACGCTGCTTCAGCTTGGCGATCTGCGCCGCGACGGTGGCCGGATCGGCGGTATTGCCTTCGAACACCGCGACCGCGACCGGACAACCATCCGCAGCGCACAGCAGCCCGATCACCAGTTGCGGTCGGTCGCCGCGGCTATCACGGCTGTAACCGTGGCGGGCCAAGGGACAGCAGCGCCCCTCGAGATAGGTCGAAGTGACGTCGTAGAGCACGAGCATGCCGTGCTTGAGATGGCGGCGTGCGAGCTGGTTTTCGATGAAGGCCTGCTCGCTGCCGAGCCAGTCGAGGGTGGCGTAGATTTCGCGCGCGGTGACGTGGCCGAGGTCGAGGGTTTCGCCCAGCGAGTGGCGGGCGGTCTCGGTGTCGAGCATGCGCGCGGTGGCCAGCTTTGCCGCCGGATCGAGCAGCCTGGCGATGATGAGGGCCCGCGCCAGATCGCGGCGGCGCGGCGGCGCACGGCGGGGCAGCAGGTCGTCGAGCCCGATGCGTCGGGCGGTGGTGAGAGCGGCCAGGACGTGGCCATGCGGTAGCGAGCGGCGGATCTCGAAGCCATGGTCGCCGACCGGGACCAGCGGATCGCCGCGCAGTGCGGCGCGCAAGGTGTCGATGCGATCGGCCGGCAGCTTGGAGAGGTTGGCGAGGGTGCGGTTCTTGACCTTACCGTCCTCGCGGTAGGTGTCGCGGAGCAGGAAGGAGGGGCGTGATTTGCGGTTGGGGATGCTGGCGATGTGCATGAGGCATCGAACCGTACAGAGTCGTTGCCTGTCAACGAGGATTTGGCGCCACGCTTGACTACATTCCCAATAGGTTTCTCAGCTTGTCATAGGGTTGGACCAAAAACCGGGTAAAGTTCGGGCTAGGGTCGCCCTGATTGGATCGGGGGACCTGGCGTGGACTGGAGAGCCAAAGTGGATTTGTTCGAGCAGCTTCGTCGGGAGCATGAGTTTGGGATTGGCACGATCGCGGGTGTGGCCGCGAAGTTCGGAGTGCATCGGCGCGTTGTGCGCCAGGCGATCGGCAGCGCGGTGCCGCCGAAGCATCACTACCCATCCAGGACCAAGCCGAAGCTTGGTGCGGTGGCGGCC
>JALYUR010000130.1 GCA_030853635.1 Vulcanimicrobiota bacterium
CCTCGGCGGGCAGTCAAAATCGCGCACTCGTGGGCAGTTGAAAATCGCGCACTAGTCGGTGGGCACTTCAAAATAGCTCACCAGAGGTAACGGCCCGGGCACGTCAAGGCATGGCACCGCGAAGAGCGGGTCATGAACGTATTGAACGTGACCGAAAGGGAGACTATTCTCGGGCTGCTGCGGCTCAAGTGGAGCGTGCGTCAGATCGAGCGGGAGACGGGGCGTCGCCACGAGACGATCGCGCGATACGGCCGTGAAGCGGGTCTGCTGCCCGCAAAATCGCGCACTGCACCGAAAGTGCCCACCGACTCAAAATCGCGCACCGAAGCCAAAGTGCCCACCGACCTCGATGTACCAATCGAGGGGGAGTTGGCGCCCGACTCGGTGGCATCGCGAAGTAGCGCGGCGCCGTTTCAGGCGTTCATTCGGGCGGAGCATGCCAAGAATCGTAACGCTGCGGCGATCTACCAAGATCTGGTCGAGCATCACGGGTATGGCGGTTCTTACGACGCGATCAAACGTTTCGTGCGTCGGCTTCAGACCACGGGGCCGAAGGTCAGTTGCCGCTTTGAAACCGAGCCTGGTCAAGAAGCGCAAGTCGACTACGGCGAAGGCGCTCTTACACGCGATCCGCGCACCGGCAAATATCGTCGGCCACGGTTATTTGTGATGACGCTTGGCAACAGCCGGCACGCATTTCGTAAGGTTGTTTGGAAATCGTCGACGGAGACGTGGTGCCGACTGCACGAAGAGGCGTTTGCCTATTTCGGCGGTGCACCGCGCACGATGCGACTCGACAATCTCAAAGAAGGCGTGATCAAGCCCGACATCTACGATCCGGTATTGAACGCGCTTTATGCCAAAGTGCTCGCCCATCACGGCGTGGTGCCGTTGCCGTGTCGACCGTATACACCCGATCTCAAGGGCAAAGTCGAGTCAGCAGTTGGGTATACGCAAAAGACGGCATTGCAAGGACGGCGCTTCGAGAGCATCGACGAGCAGAACGTCTTTCTTTTCCGCTGGAACGAGCGTTGGGCGGCGACACGTATTCACGGCACGACCAAACAGCAAGTGCGTGCGATGTTCGAAGCGGAGCGGCCATTTCTGCAGCCGCTACCAACAAGCAGATTCGAATACTATCGCATTTGCGAGAGAACCGTTCACTTCGACGGCTACATCGAAGCCGAAAGCGCGTACTACTCGGCACCGCCACGGTATGTTGGCCGCAAGGTGATCGTTCACATTGGGCGACTCTGGTTGCGTATTCTTGACCCGACGACGCACGAATGTATTCGCGAGTTCCCGATGGCCACGCGCAAAGGGCAGCGTCGAACCAACGAGGCCGATCGCCCGAAGCAGACGCCGCCGCAGATTGAACACCTTGTGGCTCGGATCGCGGCAGTTGGATCGGGTTGCGCTGCTCTTGCCCATAGATTGCTCGACGAACGCGGAGTTGAATCGATGCGCGCGCTCTTCGGAATGCTCGATTTACTGCGGCGTTACGATGCCGACGCGGTGGATAGCGCATGCTTGTTCGCCACGACGTCAGGCATCGCAAGCTTGCGGTTCGTGCGCACGTATCTCGCCCATCACGCAACGCCGACCAAACTCAAAACCGAGCATCGCATTATTCCTGGAATCGAAACCTACACCACGCACTTCGCCACCCTCACACAAGGAGTAACCCCATGACCCCAGATGAACTTGATCGATCGCTACGACAACTCCGACTCGGCGGCATGGCCGATGTGCTCTCGCTGCGATCGCAGCAAGCCAGAGCAGAGAACCTCGGACCACTCGATTTTATCGGCCTCCTCGTTCACGACGAGTTACAACGACGACAAGATCGGCTTGTTGAACGCCGCGTCAAGGCGGCTGGATTTCGCGATCATAAGACGCTCGATACGTTCGACTGGAAGTTTAACGCCATCGACCGGGCTCTTATCTTCGAACTTGCCAACGGAAGATTCATCGAACAACACGAGGACGTTCTGTTGCTCGGAAATGCGGGCGTCGGGAAAAGCCATATCGCTCAGGCGATCGGCATGGCCGCCATTCATGCCGGCTTCCGCGTACTCTATCGCGAGGCCCACGTGCTTTTCGAAGATCTGCTGCTCGCAAGTGCAACCGGTGAGCGCGGCGACACGATTGCGATGTACAGCGATATCCCCCTGCTGATCATCGATGATCTCGGGATGCGGAAACTACCGGGGAACGCGGCGGAGGATTTGCTGGAAATTGTGATGCGACGCTACGAGCGCGCGTCAACGATTCTGACCTCAAATCGACCGCTTGAAGACTGGCCGAAAATCTTTGGTGACACGCCGGCGGTCGCGGCATTTCTCGACCGGCTCATGCACCATAGTCATCTGGCCGAGATCCGAGGCAAGAGCTATCGACTACACGAGCACAGCCTCAACGCACGAAATCGGAAGGCGAAGACGCCAGCGTAGCCAACTTGCGACAATAATCACTATGCTCGGGCCGCGCTATTTTGAAGTGCCCATAGGTGCGCGATTTTCAAGTGCCCGCCGAGG
>JALYUR010000012.1 GCA_030853635.1 Vulcanimicrobiota bacterium
AAAAAAAAGAATACGATCAGCAAACCTGGCAGTATGAGGGTCAAGCGGTGCACGGTTCGACCGAGCAGCGCGAAGGGCACGCCGCCTACGGCGAGCGCCACGGAGCGCATGGCGGCCTGAGCCAGGGCAAGGCGCCGCGCAAAGACCCGTCGCTTGCGCACCCGCGCTGCGTATTTCAGATCCTCAAGCGGCACTACCGGCGCTACACGCCCGAGATGATCGAGCTCACCTGCGGCGTGCCGCAAGCGACGTTCTTGAAAGTCGCGGAAGCTCTATGCGCAAATTCCGGCCGCGAGCGCACCGCCGCCTTTTGCTACTCGGTGGGCTGGACGCAGCACTCCGTCGGGGTCCAGTACATTCGCGCCGCGGTCATAATCCAGTTGCTGCTGGGCAACATCGGCCGGCCGGGCGGCGGCATCATGGCGTTGCGCGGCCACGCGTCGATCCAGGGCTCCACCGACATCCCCACGCTATACAACATCTTGCCGGGCTACATTCCCATGCCGCACGCTGACGTGCATCCCGATCTGGCAGCGTTCGTGCGTAACGACGCCGCCAAGAACGGCTACTGGGGCAACATGCAAGCGTACGCCGTCAGCCTGCTCAAAGCGTATTGGGGCGATGCAGCTACCCAAGACAACGACTTCTGCTTTGACTACCTGCCGAAGATAACCGGCGACCACTCGACGTACGAGACGATGATGGGCATGCTCGACAAAACCGTCAAAGGCTTTTTCGTCGTCGGCGAAAACCCGGCGATCGGCTCGGCCAACGGCGGCTTGCAGCGCAAAGCGATGGCTAATCTCGACTGGCTCGTCGTTCGCGATCTGGTTGAGATCGAGTCGGCGAGCTTTTGGTACGACGCGCCGGAGATCGAGACCGGCGAACTGGCGACGCGCGACATCAAGACCGAGGTGTTCTTCTTGCCGGCGGCCGCGCACACCGAAAAGGACGGATCGTTTACGCAGACTCAGCGGCTGCTGCAATGGCATCACAAGGCGGTCGAGCCCCAGGGCGATGCGCGTTCTGAACTGTGGTTCTACTATCACCTGGCAAAGAAGATCCGCGAGCGCCTGGCATGCTCCAAAGACCCCAAAGACCGGCCCGTGCTCGATTTGCGCTGGGAGTATCCGACCAGCGGCGCGATGGTAGAGCCGCAAGCCGAGGCGGTGCTGCGCGAGATCAACGGCTGGGGCGCAGATGGTCGCGCGTTGGACTCGTTCACGCAGCTGCGCGCAGACGGGTCGACGAGTTGCGGCTGCTGGATCTATTGCGGATGTTACGCGCAGGAGACGAATCAGACCGCGCGCCGCAAACCCGGCGACCAGCAGTCTTGGGTGGCGCCCGAGTGGGGCTGGGCGTGGCCGGCGAATCGGCGCATGCTGTATAACCGCGCGTCCGCCGATCCCGACGGCAAGCCGTGGAGCGAGCGCAAGCAGTACGTGTGGTGGGACGATGCGCAGGCCAAGTGGGTGGGCCACGACGTTCCCGACTTCAAGCTCGACACGCCGCCCGGCTACATGCCGCCCGCCGGCGCTCGGGCCGAGTACGCTCTGGCGGGAACGGATGCGTTTATCATGCAAGGCGATGGTCTGGCATGGCTGTTCGTGCCCAATGGGCTGGCCGACGGGCCGCTGCCGACTCATTACGAGCCCCACGAGTCGCCGGTGGGCAATCCGCTGTACGGCCGTCAAAGCAACCCGGCGCGCCAGCGTTTCCGCCGCAAGGAGAATCGCTATAACGCGCCCGACGGCGAAGTCTCAGGCGAAGTCTTCCCGTTCGTCATGACGACTTACCGCCTAACCGAACATCATACGGCCGGCGGGATGAGCCGCACGCTCGCGCACTTGAGCGAACTGCAGCCGGAGATGTTCTGCGAAGTAAGTCCGCAGCTCGCCGACCAACGCGGCCTGCGCAACGGCGGCTGGGCGACGATCGTCAGCGCCCGCACCGCCATCGAGGCACGGGTATTGGTCACCCAGCGCATGGCCCCGCTTAGAGTCGGCGGCCGCAGCGTGCATCAAGTCGGGCTGCCTTACCATTGGGGGTGGCGGGGCCTGACGTCGGGCGGCGCTGCCAACGATCTGTTCTCGGTGGTGTTGGACCCCAACGTCCACATCCAAGAAGTCAAGGCCGCCACTTGCGACATACGCCCCGGTCGGCGCCCGAGCGGCGCGCAACTGCTCGCCCTTGTCGCGGAATACCGCGACCGCGCGAGGGCGCAGCGGCAACCGCGGCGATGATGGACCGGACGGCGGCGGCGGCGGAGATGGCGACGCACGATACGGCGCAGCCGCGGATGGGCTTCTTCACGGATACGACGCTGTGCATCGGCTGCAAGGCGTGCGAGGTCGCATGCAAGGAGTGGAACGGGCTTAGCGCCGACGGGCTGGACTTCACCGCGCAGTCTTACGACAATACCGGCC
>JALYUR010000018.1 GCA_030853635.1 Vulcanimicrobiota bacterium
CAACCTCATCGCCGACCCCGGCTTTGAATCGGGGGGCTTCGCCTACTGGTCGCAGTGCGGCAACGTCAACGCCACCATAACGACCTATCGGGCGCACAGCGGCAAGTATTCCGAGCGCAGCGGCACGCCCATCGGCGGGTCGGGCGAGATCAACGGCGATGCCGGCGTTTGCCAGTCGGTCACCATTCCCACCAGCGGTACCCTGAGCTTTTACGTCTATCAGATCTCGAGCGAGCCCGACGCGGCCTACGCATACCAAGAGGCCGATCTGCTCGACTCCAACGGAAACACCGTGGTCCAGTTCTACCGCACCGTCAACAACACGGGCGGCTGGGTCAAGAAGTCGTACAACGTCAGCGCATACGTGGGCAAAACTCTGTACGTCTACTTCGGCGTTCACGGGGACGGTTATTACGCCTACAACACGATCCAGTACGTCGACGACGTGAGCCTTACGGGCGGCGGCACCCCGACGCCGACGCCAGGTCCGACCGCGACGCCCACGCCCAAGCCAACTCCTACTCCGACATCCTCTCCCACGCCAACCCCCACGCCCGCGCCGACCGGCGCGCCGCCCATCGGCGGTCCTTTGCGTGGTCCTGACGGCGGTTACGGCCCAGTGGCGGTTGCTAACGGCTACGACCTGCCCGTTCAGCACGGCTATAATGGCAGCGGCCACGCTACCGGCGTCGCGATCTCCGGCGACTTCCAAGAAAGCGATCTGTCGACGTATCTCAGCTACTTCGGCATCGCGCGCGCCGGCCCGGCGACGACCCGGGTCGAGGTAGACGGCGGCGCGACCTACAGTCCATCGAGCGGCGATTCCGAAGAAGCGACGCTAGACGTCGAGACGATCGTCGGGAATGCCCCCGGAACGCATCTCTACATATATCTCTTTCCAGACTTAAGCTCGCAGCACATCGAAGACGGCTACAACCGCGCGGTGAGCGATGGAGTGATCGACGTCCTCAACCCCAGCTTCGGCGGATGCGAGACAGGCGACACCTCGTTTGACAGCACGACGAACCAGATCGCGCAGCAGGGTGCGGCCAAGGGCATCACCTTCTCGGCATCCAGTGGCGACTCGGGTTCGGCCGAATGCAGCGGCAGCACGGGCGTCTCGTCGCCGGCCAGCGGCAGCTACTTCATGGCCATCGGCGGGACCAGCCTGACCGTCACG
Source organism: Vulcanimicrobiota bacterium (assembly GCA_030853635.1). Classification (GTDB taxonomy): domain Bacteria; phylum Vulcanimicrobiota; class Vulcanimicrobiia; order Eremiobacterales; family Eremiobacteraceae; genus Mawsoniella. Next base: position 1,181 of record JALYUR010000018.1, read on the forward strand.
TCCAGCGGCGCGTACTCGAGCGAGACCGCGTGGAGCGGCAGCGGCGGCGGAGTCTCCACGGTCTTTGCCGAGCCGACCTACCAGCAGGGGGTCTCAGGTGCTTCGAGTTCCGGGCGCAACGTCCCCGACGTGGCGTTCGTGGCCGATCCGAACACGGGCGACTCGTTATACTTCGCCGGCGGCTGGGCGGGCCCGATCGGCGGAACGTCATGGGCGTCGCCGATCTTCAGCGCACTGCAGACCGAAATCAACCAGCGACAGAACTCGCGCAACGGGTTCGTCAATACGCGCGTCTACAACGTGTTCAAAGCATCCGGCTACGCCGACTTCCACGACATCACGAGCGGCAGTAACGGCGCGTACTCCGCTCACAGTGGCTTCGACAACGTCACCGGCATCGGTTCAGCGCGCGGATTCGCGCTGTCGGGCGCCGAATAACTTCGCACAAGGCGCAACTGGGTCAGTGCCAAAAGATGCCGCGGCTTATCGGTCGCGGCATCTCCACTAGCCGAACAGATGCTCCGCCTATTACTTGGTGCGAACAGCAATGCTTCGATAACGTCGCGCGTAACTTGCAAGGGGTTGCTTGAAGTGTTATAGTCATCACAGCGCGAAGCAATGCGGAAGCCAACCGTTAGCAAGGAAAGACATGGTCTGTTTCAAGTGCGCTAACCGCATGTCAAACGCAGCCAGCATGTATCAATACGCCGTCTGCTTCGATTGCATGCAAAAATTCAATCTCAGCGGCTTCGGACCCGTGGAGCGCCGTGCCGCCGGTAGGCGTCAAGAAGATCGCCGCCGCGCCGAGCGGCGCTGCGACTCAGGTCCAGCACCGCAACTACAGCCGGGTCAGCCCGAGCGACGTCAGGTAAGCCATCCGGCGTGGATGACTTCGCTGCGCGCCGCTTCGATGGCCGCGGAAATCGAAGCGCTTTGCGCCGAAACGCTGGGACGGATGGGTAAGGATCCACACGTCGACGGCTTTTATGAGTTCGACACCGACTCAGCTCGGAAGCAGATATCCATCGTCTTCAAAAGCGAAGAACGCAGTCTAGTCGTGAAGACGTCCAAGTCGAATCTTAGAGACAGGCTTTACGTCAAGTCGTGCGAGAGCCTGGCCGCCGAACTCCTGCGCAGCGTCGATCGCTGACCTCTAGCCAAGGTTTCGGCCGGCCAGCGCTCCCTTCGAACCGCGTGGGTATATCGAAGGCCGTGCTTTAAGCACACCCAATGCCCGGCCTAAAAATGCGCGAGCGCGGCTTGCGCCAGTTGCTGCGCGCGGTCCAGCGAGCAGTCATAGCATATTCCGGCGGCGTAGACAGCGCCGTGTTGCTCGCGATCGCCGTCGAAGAGCTCGAGGACGGGGCGCTTGCGATAACGGGGCGCTCGGCTTCCGTCGCGCGCGGAGAGGTCGACAAGGCGGCGGCATTGGCTGTGAGCATCGGAGCGCGCCATGAGATCATCGAGACGCGTGAGTTCGAAGACCCGCGCTATCTTGCCAACCCCGCCGATCGCTGTTTTTACTGCAAGGACGAGCTGTACTCGCGTCTATGGCGGAGCGCACGCGAGCGCGGCTATCAACACGTGCTCGACGGTTTCAACGCTGATGACGGAAAGTCGCCGCTGGATCGACGCCCCGGCCACTCAGCCGGCTTACGCCTCGGCGTGCGCAGCCCGCTGGCCGAAGTTGGGCTGGGCAAAGACGACATCCGCGCCATCGCCCGGCGGCTGAATCTGCCGGTGTGGAGCAAACCCGCCACCCCTTGCTTGTCGTCGCGGATTCCTTACGGCACGCGCGTCGAAAAAGAGGCGCTGCGCCGAATCGACTTGGCCGAGTGCTATCTCAGGGCGCGAGGTTACGAAATCGTACGCGTGCGCCACTTCGGGCAGACTGCGCGAGTCGAAGTGCCGCCCGCAGACATCCCGCGTTTGCAGGAGTCGAAGGCCGGCGTAGAGCGCGCGTTGCGAGCCGTAGGTTACGAACGCTTGGAAATCGACCCGCGCGGCTACCGCACCGGCAGCCTCAACGAAGCGGTTAGCGGTTAACCGAGTCCAGCCCTCGGGTCGATTGCACGCTTAGAATTGGGTAGCCCTGCTGGAAGAAACGCTCGCAATGTACTTTTGCATAGATTTGACTCGCTGATACGCAAAACGGCAATCTTCGAGATCAATCTCAGAGCCCGATTCCACGTCACTCTTTTGATAATAGAATATTGGTCCGACGTTTCGGTTTTGCGGGAAGATAGTCGGTAAGTAGCGGGGATCCGGAAAACTCGTCGGAGAATAGCCAACCAGGCTGAACTGGGGCTCGGTACAATCACGAGACGCGCCTGACAACTTGCACCAACTATCGTACGGTGGCAAAGCACTATCGAATCTGCTTGTCGGCAAACCGTACTTTTTATAAACGGCCGCAGAAAAGCTGGCTATGTCTGCCTGTGTAAGCAAGCGCAGAGGGTTAAATCTGATCACGAAAGCGCTCATGTGCCCCGGATGTGCCGGATAGTCCTCGACAAAGTAAACGGTTAAGACATAATCGGGCTCAGACAAGCGAACAGAACTTATGCAGCCGCTCGGAATTCCAGTAGCATCGCCGTGTCGCTTAAGTGCTACGCCGGCGCCCCGAATACAAGGCACGTTTTCTAACGTCACCTGGTCGGGATTCGTTGGGTCCTTAGCTTTTGACCGAACTACGCTAATCACTTGCTCCGGCTGCATGTGAAGCCTAATATCGCTCACATTGAAGCGACTCGGATCAACCGAACGTTGCGTAGCACTAGATGGAGCGCCGCTCAGAAAGCACCACAGGAAGCCGACCACAATTGTAACCAAGGATGTTGATTTTTACCATGATGACGATCCAGATGCTCCTTCCATGAAGTTCAAGCCTTAAGCCGACATCGGTCGTTGATCTGCACTGAATCAGAGAGACCGAGGCTTACCCTGTCTCCCAAAGGTACAGCCGGTTGCCGTCCGGGTCGGAAAAGTCCGCAAAGGAGCCGGCTTGCGTCTTGGCGATCTGAGCGTCGAATTTCACGCCCTTGCTTTGGAGCCTTTGCATCGCGGGTTCGATCGGTTTGTGGATCTCCAAGCCGATCGTCATCCCGCCCCGCGTACCAGGCGCCGGATACTTGTCGGAAGCCGGATGAAGACCGATGGTCAAACTTTTGCCTGCCTCGATGGTCGCCCACCCGTCGCCGTAGCGATTGAGCAGTTTTAAACCCAGCACCTCGGTGTAAAACCCGACCGCCGAGTCCATGTTCGACACGAAGACCGTCACGTTGCCGCCTGTGATCATGTTTGCACACCCCCTTGTTGTGCGGACATACCATGTCCCACGCTATGTCGCCTGTAAGTCCTAAAGCCCACGGCTGCGCGGTCGGCGGGGTCTTGCAAGCTCTGCCAGCGGAGCCGGCGGATTAAAGGCGTAACATCGCCAGCTCAATATCCGAGGATTTGCTGCTAGCCTGCGCCCGCTTAGAAGGTGTTACGCTAATTCGAACCACTTGTCGGTATCATTAACCAAGGTGACTTCAGCGGTATAGTGCGACGTTTAGACGAATCCCAAGGGCCGACAACCATGACGAGACGCTCCCTGTTCGTCGCAGTCTTGGCGGCCGGCGTTTTGCTCGGCGCTGCCCGCGACGTTACGCCGGCCGATCGGCCGCCGCTCGATCCGGACGCTTCGGCGCAGGTCCCGTTCATCGCTTGGCTGGCTCCGGACTACCTGAAGTCGAAGGATCAAGGCAGCGTTGAGCTGCTTATCATGATCGACGGCTCCGGCACGCTGCTGGCGGCCCGTATCGCTGATTCATCCGGCAGTCCGGATTTGGACGCGGTCGCATTGTCGGCCGTAAAAGCGAGCATCTATCGTCGCATGCAAGTCGGCGGCAAACCGGTGGTGGCAGACTACGCAGTCCGCTATACTTTCTCGAATGCCGACGGCGTGAGGCATATGGTATCAAGCGCGATCAGTGTGGGGTCCATGCCCGAACCGAAAGCTAACGCTCGGCCGGCTGCGTCAACCGAAAACTACAATAAAGACGTGCAAGCCGGCAACGCGGCCGCGATGCAAAACGACATGGACTCGACAATCCTATCCTACCAAAGCGCGCTTCATCGCGCGCCGGATGCGTGCTCAGTCCGTTGGTCCAAGTATGCGATAGCAGCAGCCAGCGACACCAAGCATCTGCTAGACACTAAAGCCATCCCCAAAGACCGCGCCGGAGCGGTCTTCGATCAAACGCGAACCGGCTTTTGGAAGACCGACGCCTGCAACAGCCCTTAGTCTGGTTGTTCTGGCGAAAGCGCACGTCTCGGCCCCTACGCCGCGCACGTCGAAAAGCGGCCCGCTCTGGAGGAAGAGCGAGCCGCTTGGCAGGGCGCATGGTCTGGTGGCAGTGCGCCCGACTTCGGCTGCGCGGAGATCGGCGCACGTTTTAATCGCGCGCGATGCGTGCCTAGCGCGGGTTGCCGATGTAAGGGAAGTCCGCCAAGAAGTGCTTGCCGGCCGGGGTCACGTTGTCGCTCGTGAGGCAGGGTGTTTCGCGGCCATCCTCGGGCGCCAGACCCAGTTTGGGCACGAGCGATCCGTAGATCACGCCCAGCGATAGATCGATCACCGGGCTGCCCGGATCGCGGCCGCCGAACTGGCGAAAGGGATTGGGCAGCGCGCGCTTGATGCCGTAGATGCCGGGAACCGGCACCGTTCTGATTACGGCGATCGGAAAACCGCTTTTGCCTTTAGTCTCGACGCCCAGGTAACGAGCCGGGCCGCCGGCCGCCAGATTGGCCTCCATCTCGTCGGGGATGAGCACATTTTTGACCGCGTTCGCGATCGCGGCCGAGCGCCCGGCACCGGCCGGCGGCGGAGCGGTCATATACTTGACGATCGCGTCAGGCAGCGTGGGATCTGAGTACGGCGAGCTGCGATTGGTCGAGTCGTGGTCCATGAATGACTGGAATGCTTCCTTGATCGCTGGGCGGCCGAGGCGTTCGATCTGCGCGTAGGTGCCCATCGGCATGCCCTGCTGCTGGACCGAAGTCGTCGTCCATACGCCGATCTTGCCCGGCCGGCTGTTGGGAGCCGCTAGCATCGCGCGCGGCATCTCTACGACGATCGACAGCACGTTGAAGCCGTTGTTCGATAAAGTGTCGACCGCCGGGTTGCGGAAGCAAGACGCCATCGGCGGCGGCACGCTGGCGCCGGGCAGATGATTGTGGTAGTCGCGGTCGGGGTCGATCTTGAGGAACTGCACTAAATCGAAGTAGAACGAGTCTTCGCGCGGTCCGGCGAACACCTTGATGCCGTCGGAAAGCGTCGCCACCTGGTTGTAACCGAACGTGCCGCGTTGGCCTACGAAGGTCGATTGCGTGCCCGTCATGTTCGGTGCACTCGGCCCGTACATCGTCATCGTCTGGTTCGGCCCAACGCCCTTGGCTTGGAACTGCAGCACCACGTGCTCGACGTGATCGCCCATGTTGTCGACTTTGAACTGGTACATGACCCCAGGGTCGAAAAACGTCGAAGTGCCCATGCCGGCCGGAATCAGCGGATGCACGTTCATCGCGAGCACGACATCTTCTGAATTGGCGGCCGGGAAAACGTAGACGTCGGTTATGTCGGCGCCCGGCCGCGCGACCGTCGTCGGCGAATCCTGGTGGTCAGAAGTACGGGCCGGACCAACTGCATATACGATGGCTGCGGCCATTACGACGGCGACGGCTGCCAAGGATCCGACCAGACCGCTTTGTTTGCGCAAGTTACTCATCTCCAAACGGCTTTGAAAGCCTGACCAAAGCCGCCAAGCTAAGGAATAGTACGAAAAGGTAACGATTGAGTGCCGGCGGCGGATGAGCTAAACTATTGGCACATCCGGCCGATTTCTCGGCCCGAAGCGTTAGCGGGAGTCGGCGGTTTGCAGCAGCCGGCGGGCATCGTCCGCGTAGACCGGATGAAATTTCGGATTCAACCGCAGCGCCATGTCCAGGCGCCCCAGGGCCGCTGCGCGCGCGCCGCTGTGCAGCTCTATGATACCGGCATGGTATTGCAAGAGTGAATCCTGCGTGCCGTAGCGCACGGCCCGCTCGGCATGCACCCGCGCCTCCGGCCAGCGACCCGCCGCGGCTAGCGCCCAGCCCAGCGTATCCTCCGAGTAGATGTCGTCCCGCTTGGCTAGGTCACGGCGCGCGATCGCAATCGCGTCGTCGGGGCGCATGCGGTGATCGGCATAGTAGTTTGCGATCAACCGATCGTTGATGCCGCGGACGTTGCCCAGCCGTTCCTCGGTGACGATGAGGTCGCTCGTCTGTGCAGCACCGTCGGCATCTCCCAGCGCGCGCTGCGCGTCTGCCTTGTAGCCCAACGTCACCGGCAGCGGAATGAGGTCGGCGCCCGCCGTCGCGGCCGCGAGGGCGTCGCGCCAGCGCAGCTCGGCTTCATAAAGCTGGGCCAGCGAATCGAAAGCGCGCGCATACTTGGGATACAGCGCCAGCGCGGCGCGATAATCGCTTTCCGCAGCGTCCAGATCGCCCGCCTTGAACGCGAGCTGACCGGCGCGCCAATGATACCACGCGCGGTTCTCGGCGGGGTTATCGACGACGCTGTCCTCTTGAGCCATGCCGCGCGCCATCAGCGTCCTGGCGCCCGCGAGATTGCCGGTCAGTTCGGCGTAATGCGCAGCCACCGCGTCCCAACCCGCGTCGTCGAACTGCGGTGGTGCCCGTCGGTGCAAAATGTTGCCGGCCTGCGCATACCAGCCGAGCTCCATGTCGAGCGAAGCGACCGGCGCGTCCGATCCCGGCTTTCCAGCCTGCAGATCCGCGGCGTCGCGCGCGTAGCGCAGGGCCGTGCGCATGTCGTGGAACGTCAGGGCAACCGACGAGAGTTCGGATTCCGCCGCCACATTGTAGCGCGGCTGCTTGCGCAGCGACAGCTGCGCCATGTTTTGCGCTCGCAGCAGATCGCCGACGTCGCCCATCTCGCGAAACCGCTGCAAGTATTGCGACGCGAGCATGCGCGGCATGATCTGGTCGGCGCGATCGCGCCCCACCGCTCGCTCGTAAAAGTTTACCACGCGATTGCGGTCGACGTAGTCGGCGATGACCGGAGCCGGCGTCGGCGGGCCGGCGAGCGCGGCCGTCGAGCGGCCGACGTGGCCGAGCATGAGCACCGGCCACAGCGCGAGCGCCGCCAATCCGGTTCCCCCGATCAGCCAGGCGCTCTTTGCGGTCACGCCGAGGCTCCGATCATCGCGTCGGGCATCGCTATTAGTAGGGCGAGTTCAGGTAAGGAAACGTCGCGGCGTACGTCTGCGCCGGACCGACGTTGTCGGTGGTAAGGCACGGAGATTCGTGACCGTCGTCTGGCACTCCGAGCAGCGTCAGCGTCTTGCCGAAGATCGCTCCGAGCGAAATGTCGATGACGTCGTCGTTCAAAGCGCGGCCGCCGAAAAGGCTGCCGGTCAGACCCTTAGTCTCCACGCCGAGGTAGGCGGCGGTAGGCAATCTTTGCGAGAGGTCGGCAACCATCTCGTCCGGCGTGAGCACGGTTTTCAGCGTCGTGGCGAAGGCCGGCGAACGGCCTGCCACGCTGATCGTGAAGTTGTAGATATCGTTGGGCAGCAGCGGATCGTTGGTCGGCGTGCTCCGGTTCGTCGTGTCGTGATTGTCGTACGCCTCGAAGGCTTCTTTGACGGCCGGGCGGCCGAAGCGCTCGATCTGCTGGTAGACAGCCCCTTGCCTGAGATTGATGCCGGACGAGCCGCCGCCGCAGCCCCAAGCGCTGAGTAGCGCGGCACCGAGCGTTGCCAAGCCGATGATTGAAGATCGTCTCATTTTTATCGCCTCCTTATGAACCGGTCACGGTGCTGGCCGTCGTCCATACGCTGATCTTCCCGGGTGTGCCGCCGGCCGGAGCCAGCAACGTCTTGGGAAGCTCGACGACGATCGAAAGGACGTTGAATCGGTTGGATGACAGAAAGTCCACGGCCGGCGTGATGTCGCAGGCCGACCCCGCGGGGAAGCCGCGAAACGAAGCGGCGCTCGGCGGCGGAACGGATGATCCAAGCGGCGGATGGTAGCCGGCGTTGCGGTCCGGAATGATCTTGAAGAACTGCGAGAGATCGAAGAAAAACGGATCTTTGCGGGGGCCCGCAAACACTTGAATGCCGCCGGGCAGCTTTGTCGGCGCGTTGTACGCAAAGCTTCCCGTGCGCGTCACCGCAACCGACTGCGTACCGGTCAGCCTAGGCGCCGCCGGGCCGAACATCGTCAGTTGCTGTTGGGCGTTTGCGCCGGACGCCACAAACTGAATAACCAGGTGCTCGGTTTTATCGCCGACGTTGTCGATCTTGAACTGATACATGACGGCCGGATCGAAAAACGTCGAAGTGCCCATTCCTGCCGGAATCAACGGATGCGAATCCATGACCAGCACGACGTTATCGATGTTGTCGGGCGCCGGAAAGATGTAGGCGTCGGTGATGTCGGCGCCGGGCCGCTGGATCATCGTCGGCGAATCTTGATGATCGGAGCCGCGCACGGGATGAGACGCATAGACAAAGAGCGCGCCGGCGAGCACGGCTACAGCCGCTAAGCCTCCGGCAACACGCCCAAAGGGTCGGTTCATTATTGCCCTCCTTGAACGATCGAGCGACAAGAAGCGAACGAACCGCTTGAGTCAATCCCCTTGGGCCTTAGTCGGTAAGCCCGCCGCTATTCGATAAAACGATTGACTACGGCCGTCGGATGAGGCGCCGTCTTCAAGCCAATCGCGCTGCATCAAGCGGCACTACGGCCGGAATCAGCTTGGTATGCTAATCTTATTTAGCGCGAACGCCCGGAGCCGACAGTCGCCTTAGACGCCGATGCTTTCAGGCGTCTGGCTGGCCAGCGTGAATGTCCATGCAAACACCGCGAGCAATGCCGCCACGAGGATGCAGCTGACCGTCAGATCGGCGAACGGTGACTTCCAGCCCAGTACTTGAGCGAGTTCGTATGCACCGACGCTGAGCGCAAGCCCGGTGACCGCGATGATCCAAATGCGGGTGGCGCGCACCAGCTCCAGCGGATGGCGCGTGCACAGCTTGTAGACCAGCATGCTGTCGAGCGTGTCGGTGACCGCCATGCCAAGCGAAAACGTCAACCCGATGAGCAACGCGACGACGACGCCCCCGCCGCTGGTAAAGGCCAGCGCGTAGGTAGCCACCTGGCTGGATGTGTCGAAGCCTAGCCCGAACAGCAGACCGATCGGTATGGCCGCCAGCGGGCTCGTCGCGGCCTTCAACGCCTTGGGCAACATCGCCGATTTGAATCCGGCGATCGGCCCGATGCGCGCGGCTGCCAACTGGCGGATGTTGAGCCAGGCGATGGCGAATAGCGTCGCGATGCTGACCCACGTGCCGATCGTCTCGAGCAAGGCGCCGTGCACCGCCAGCCGGCTGCCCAGCAGACCCGCGAGCGCAGCGATCGAAAGCACCATGACCGAGTGGCCGCCCGCGAACAATGTCCCTACAAAGCGGCTTAAGCGTCTGCGCAGCGGCAGCGAATTGCGCGTCAAATTGTCGATGGCCGCCAAGTGATCGGGATCTGCGCCGTGACGTAGCCCGAGGGCGAAGACCGTGAAGGCCGTGACGGTCAAGCTCGCGGTCGGAAGCGCACCAACCATCAATATTCCCTCATGAGCGGCGCGCCGTGGGTGTGGGTGTGACCTGGCCGCAGCGCATAACCGGCGATGGCCGCCAGCGCCAACCCCACCACCGGGGCGATCGGCGCGTGGAGCGACCCGGCCGCAAATCCCTGCCCGATCATTATGGCGCCGATGCAGGCAATCATGCAGGCTGAAGCAAGCGGGCCATAGGCGATCAGGCGATCTAGCGCCGGCCGCTGCGCGAGCCACTTGGCGCCATGTATCAGGCCGATGCCCAGACCTACCAAGACCGCGGCAAGCCCTATGCTGAACGCGAGGATGACGACAATGCCATAGCCGGTCCTATGAAGTGACAGCGCCGTCAGCAAAACGACGAGCGCCGCCGGGCAGGGGGCTATGTTTCCGCTCATGGCCATGACGACGACGCTGCGAAACGATAGCGGCTGCGTGCCCGGGATGACATGGCCATGCGGATGCTCATGGTCGTGGTGGTGGGCGGATGCATGCGCGTGTGACCGCGCATGGACGTACCTCGCCAGGCCGCCCGCTCCGATAAATGCGACCATCATGCCGGAGACAACCGTGATCCAAGGGTAGACGTTCTCGGGCACGATGCGCTGCGAAGCGAAAAGCAGGACGATGCCGAGCGCGATGACTCCGACGGTATGCGAAAACGTCAACCCCGTCGCCAAAATAATCGCCTGCTTGGTCGTAGCCCGCGCGCCGATGAGCGAAACGGCCAAGAGCGTTTTGCCGTGACCCGGCTCCGCAGCATGCAGGGCGCCTAAGCCCATCGCGACGAGCAGGGTGAGCATCACCAAGAGCGGGTTGGCGGTACCGTGCGCCAGCATATCAGAGAGGGCATTGGTCCTCAGTTGGGACGGCCCGCCGCCACCTGCGTCGCCGGCTTGGAGCGCCTCGACCGTCTGCCTGCTTGCGTTCAACGTTATTCGAACGGCCGTCACGTCGCGCGGTGACGCTAAGAGCGCACTTGGGTACCTTTGCAGTTCTGCGGTTGGTTCGCTAGCCGGCGCGACGACGATGTCTTTCCATCCGATGCGCTCGGCAAAAGTCTTGTCGGCTATGCCGATGTGCCGCATGCTCCCCGCGCGCAATCGTACGTCGAAATCGGCGACCAGATACAGCAGCGCCAAGCCGCCCGCGCCCGGCCGCGTGCTCACGCGGACCGCGCGCGGCCTAAGAGCGAGCGTCCGACCGTCCTGCTCCACGCTCAAACCCGACTGTATGGCGCCCACTTCACTTGATGCCCAGCCGCGCAGTTGTGCAGCGCTTGGCTTGGCGTCGCGATCGAGCGCACGCACTATCTGGAACGTGGGGATCTCGGCGACGTCCAGCACGTAACGCAACTGCATTGCATCGCCGTGAATTGCGACCTTAGTGAGGTGATTGACGGTAAAGTTGCCCAGTGGGTGCGCCTGGGCACGCGGGCCGGCCAAGCTTAAAGCGATGGCCCAAGCCGCGCTGGCCACAAATATGCGATATCGGCTCACGGAATGTTCATCGGCCCTTGGCTCAAAAGTGCGCTGGTACTCCCTAAAACGATTCAATCGCTGCCGCGGATGACGCTCTCACTGGTTTCTCAAGCTCAAAAGCGGGTAAAACGCCAACATCTGGCGCGCTTTGATGGCTCTAAGAAAAGAGGCTGAGTGGCATCGCAAGACACCGCTGAACCCGTCAAGCCTGCCAGCGTTCTCGGCGTCCGCGAAGCCGCCCTATCCAACGAACCTAACCGCATAAAGCGGTTTTTTCGCATCCTCGGCCCAGGCATCGTCGTTGGCGCGTCGGACGACGACCCATCCGGAATCGGCACTTACGCCGTGGCCGGTGCTACCTTAGGCTTCTCTACCTTATGGACGGCACTCGTCACGTTCCCCATGATGGCTGCCGTGCAATTCATGTGCGCCAAGATCGGCCTCGTCACCGGCAAGGGCATCGCGGCGGTCATCGAGCAGAACTACGGCCGCAGAATAGTGATTCCGCTGGTAGTGGGTCTGGTCATCGCCAACACGATCAACGCAGGCGCAGACATCGGAGCCATCGCAGCCGCCGTCGGCCTGCTGGTGCCCGTACGCATCATCTCGCTGATCGTGCCCATCAGCTTGGCTCTTTTGGCGGTTCAGATCTGGGGTTCGTATCGGACGATCAGCAACATCTTCAAATGGCTGTCTTTGGCTCTGTTGGCGTACATCGGCGCCGCGCTGTTCGCCCACCCGACGCTCATGGAAGTGGTACGCGGCACGTTCATGCCGGCCATCCATTTCAATTCCGGCTACCTCGCCACGCTGGTGGCGATCTTAGGCACGACCATCTCTCCCTACATGTTCTTCTGGCAAGCCAACCAGGAAGTCGAAGAAGACATCGACATGGGCCGCAAGTACCACTGGCAGCGCAAAGGCACCACCGATGCGGAACTGCGCTATGCCGCTATGGACGTCAACATCGGCATGTTCTTTTCCAACCTCGTGATGTATTTCATCATCTTGGCGACGGCCGCGACGCTGTACAAGAGCGGACACACTCACATCGCCACCGCCGCCGACGCAGCGGTCGCGCTGGAACCACTCGCGGGCCATTGGGCTAAGCTGCTGCTGACGATCGGGTTGATAGGCGCGGGCTGTTTGGCCATACCGATTCTGACTAGCTCGTCCGCCTATGCCCTATCGGAGACGTTCCACTGGAAGTTCGGGCTGAGCCAACGGCCGGGGCGGGCCATTCAGTTTTACGGCGTCATCGCCGCATCGATGCTCGTCGGCATGCAGATCAACTTCATGGGCATCAGCCCCATCTCGGCCCTGTTCTGGACCGCCGTCATCAACGGGCTGCTCGCTCCGGTGCTGCTCGTCGCTATCATGATCGTCGCCAACAACAATAAAATCATGGGCGCGCGGGTCAACAATGCCGGCATGAACATCCTCGGTTGGGCCACGACGGTCGCGATGTTTTTGGCCGCGATCGGTTTATTCGCGACGTGGGGCAAATAGCGTCCCCCGATCGCTCGCGCGACGGCGTCAGCGCCAGATGCCGCTAAGCGCCGCCGCGCCGCCCGTCGCCCCCAAGTACGGCAGCCGGTAGATGTCCTCGATCGTGCGCAGCACGTTGTAGTCGTTGACCGTCTGGCTATAGCTGCCAGGCTTGATCATGGGGCCGACTAAGAGCATGGCGATATGGCCACCGCCGTTGGTATTGTCGGCATCGGCTTCATCCCACAGGATTACGAGCAAGCCGTTGTTGGCAGCGTCGTAAGCCATGATGCCCGGGACGATCGAAGCTAGATAAGCATCGCCGTAACCGATGGTGCTGTCATGCATGTTGTCCATCTGGCTTGGAATCAAAAACGTGATGTTGGCGCTGACATCCGGCACCGAACCCGGCGGCCAGTCGTGGACGACCGAGTGCGGCACGTCGCTGAAATTGACCCACGGAGTGTGGCGGTTGACCTGCAGCGGCGCGCCTGCAGGATCGTTGCGGGAATAGTTGCAGGCGTTCCAAGCGATATTGTCTTCGACCCAGCCGGCAAACGTGAATCCGCCCGCGATCGCTTCAGCCGCGATGTCAGCGCTGTACGGAGCGCCAGCAGGCGGGCAGGCGTCGGTGGATTGGCCCCCGCCGGAAAGCCCCTCGGTCGTGCCGGCGAAGAGCGCGAAATAATTGGGCTGGCTCTTATGCGCTACGGCATAGGCCTGCGTGAACCACGCCGATGCCGGTTTTAGGCTGCCGAGGAGGTAAGGTGGCCCAGCGGCTACCAGCGCGGAATAGTTTTCATTCTCCATGATCAACACGCTGACATGAGCGGCGTTCGGCACGCCGGTTACCCCGGTCGGAATAGAGGTGGGGGACGGCGTAGCTTGGGGACTGCGGCTCGGTTGGGGGTTCGGTGCCGCGCTCGGCGCCGCCGAACCGGTCGGGTTGGGGCTTGGCGGCCCCGTCGCTCCGGGTTGGGGGCCGATCGCCCTAGGAACTAACGAGTTCAAAGCCGAGCTGCTGCCGCCGCCGGCGCAACCAGCGCCGATCAGCGCAAGAACCCCGGAGATCCACATCGTCTTCAGCCATAGATTACGCAGAGGTTTGACGTTCACTTAAACCGATCCACACGCGTCTGATTTGCCGGCCCATTTAGTCGGCGGCGCAGACGGGTGGTCGGCGTCACTGTGCTAGTCCACTGTTATCACATAGCAGGTGTGAAGGCCGTCACAACGGCTGACATTGTGGCGCCAGCCACACCGGTGCGGCCTAAAACGAAGCCGCGGGCTTGCTGCCGGCCCGCGGCTGTTGCTGCTTTGCGCGGCGGTCTGCGCCGCTCCAAGATCCGGCTATGGTTGCGCCACGTCCTCGCTGTCGCGCGTGAGCGCGTCTTCCTGAGATCGTGGAGCGTACGAGACATTGGTGCCCTGCGTGCCCGTCGCGCGCATGCCGCTGTCGCTCATGCCGGCGGTCGAGCTGCTCATGCCCGAAATAGGTCCGGTGGATCCGGTGATATCCGTCGGCATGCCCTGCGAGCTGCCCACCAAGCCTGATCCGCTGCTTTCGTCCTCGCGGCCGGCGCCCGAAGTCCCCGGCGCACTAGAAGAGCGCTGGGGGCCAAGCGATCCCAACGCCCCCGATGGAGCTTGGCCGCCGACCCCATAGGTCGCGTCCGGCCGCGCGAACAGGTCGCTTAGGCGGCTGCCGTCGTCACCGCGCGGAAAGACGCCTATGAGGATGCCGCCTCGGCTCAGATCGCTCTCGTACTGGCGGCCATTACCTTGCGGAACGGCCACCGCCAACGCGCCGCAGCGGGTCGCGATGTCCTGCGCCTGCGTCCGATCGTTCATCATGACGTGAATTTCGTCGTTCCCGTAGCCCATCCGATGCAGTTCTTCGATCGTGCTCTCGGCGGATCGGCGGTCGAAATAGACGCCGGTCTCCATATCCTGTGATGCCACGTTTGATTCCTCACTCTCTCAACCGCCGCCGCCGAATTCGGGGGAGGGGCGGTTACAATCATATTCCGTCCGCCCCGCTTGGGTAAACCTAAACGCAAGCGGCGCCAGGGCCTAAGGCAGGCGGTAGTGTAACATCACTCGCCTCGCCAGGTAAGAGGTGCCATGAACGCACGACTATCTTCAGCGCTGAGTCTGCTTTTTAGTTGCTTGCTCTGCGGCTGGGCTTTGATGCTTGTCGCAACCTCGCCGGCTCAGGCGCGCGGCCTCAACTGGTTCGGCTGCGGCAATGTTCTCAGCTTGCACGCGATCGCCGGCTCGGGCAGGGTCGTCTCGCAAAGCCGGCATCTTGGCGACTTCGACCGGATCGTGGTCGCGGGCTGCGTGGATGCCGTCGTCAGCACGCGAACTGCCCAAAGCGTATCCGTCCAAGCCGACGACAACGTCGCGGATGCGGTCAGCACGACGGTCAAAGACCGCACGCTTAGGATCGACGTCCGCAACGGCTTCCGCAGCCGGCAGAGTCCCAAGGTCATCATCAGCATGCAGTCGCTGAAGTCCGTCGCGCTCGAAGGCAGCGGCGATGCGCAGCTCAGCGGACTGGCTGAAAACAGCCTCGAGGCGTCGATCTCCGGTTCGGGGGATCTGCAGGCATCGGGCTCCGTCGGACGATTGTCGGTTTCGTCGCGCGGCTCCGGCGACATCAAACTGCAGGACCTGGCGTCGCGTGACGTCAGCTTGGATTTGGGCGGCAGCGGGGACGCGCATCTGCGCCTGTCAGCCGGCGGCCGGCTGTACGCCGTCCTCTCCGGTTCCGGGGACGTTTCGGCAACCGGTGAGACCGAGCGCGTCGCCGCGACCATCGGCGGTTCCGGCGACTTGTTCTGCGCTGCGCTCCACTCGCGCGACGCAAGCATACGAGTTCGCGGCACCGGCAACGCGCGTCTTTGGGCGAGCCAGTCGATTGCGATCATAATCGACGGCAGTGGTGACGTGGGCTATGGCGGTAATCCGCCGCACGTCACCAAAAAGGTGTCGGGCTCGGGAGAGGTCTCCACTTTTTGATACGATCGTCGGCCGGTGGCAGCCGAACGCCAGCCGTGGCGTTGTTGCTGCTGCTGGCCGCCGCTTGCAGCGCTCCGTCCAAGACGGCGGCGCCGCAAACGCTAGCACCTGCGCCCAAGCCTACGATGGCGCTGCCTTTCAGCGGGTCCACGATCTTTCCCAAATACCGCATCGTCGCTTACTACGGTTCGGCCGCCACGCCGGCGATGGGCATCCTCGGCGACGGATCGCCCGACCAGGTCGCCCAGCGGCTCGCGGCGCAAGCCAAAGCGTATGCCGGGTTGGGACGCCCGGTGATTCCGGCTTTGGAGTTGATCGCAACCATTGCGCAACGCTGGCCCGGTGCGCAGTCGCACTACAGCGTCGACAGCACCGACGCTACCGTCGCGCGCTACTTGGCCGCTGCCCGCCGCCAAAAAGCCATCCTCATCATCGATGTGCAGCCGGGCCGCGCGGCGTTCTTGCCCGAGGTCAAGCGCTACGAGCGTTTTTTGGAGCAGCCGGACGTGAGTCTAGCGCTGGACCCGGAATGGAAGATGGGCGCCGGCGAGGTCCCCGCCCAAGTCATCGGCCACACGACCGCGGCGGAGGTAAACTCGGTCTCAGCCTACCTGTCGGACTTGGTGCAGCGCAAGCACCTGCCGCAAAAGATCTTCTTGGTCCACCAGTTCATTGCCGATATGGTTGAGGATCGGCGCGACGTAAAAACGCGCCCCGGACTTGCGGTGACATTCAATGTCGACGGTTTCGGCGGGCGCGCGGGCAAGCTGAGCAAATATCGAGCCCTTAGCACTTCGAACGGCCGCTACTTCAACGGCATAAAGCTGTTCTACAAGCAAGACATCGGCATGCTGAACGCGGATGAAACCGCGGCGCTCAAGCCGTCCCCGAACATCGTCGTCTACCAATGAAACAGCTGAGCGCCTAGCGTGGCGCGTCACCCGTGCTGCGGCGAAACATGTGGGCAACCGTCGGCGCGTCCAAGACCGCAGCGATGACAGAAATGGAATCGCCTGCTACCATCTCCCCCACGCGGTCGACCGCCAGATAAAAGCCGCAGTAGGCGCTGCGCACGAACCGGCGCACCACGTCAGGGCGGCCTAATCGAATGCCTAGTTTGTAACATGGGATGCGCGGCTGCGTGACCCGCAGTTCGGCGGTGCCCACCGCCAAGCGATCGCCGATGTGGAGCTGGTCGTCGAGCAAGCCCTCGACCGTCAAGTTCTCGCCGAAAGCGCCCCACGACAACTCGATGCCCGGATACTGATTGCGCCAGTACGCGTAGTACTCGGCCGGATAGGCGTAGACGGCCTTACCCACTCCCCCGTGACTGCGCAGATCTGCCTGGCCGTCGCCGTCGATGTTGAGCTTGCCGACCGTGCGCCTACCTGTAACCGGATATTTGAAAATGCCGGTGTGGACAATCTC
>JALYUR010000022.1 GCA_030853635.1 Vulcanimicrobiota bacterium
TGCCGACGCGGCCGGCCGAAGCTTCCAGCTTTGCGGCTTCGGCAGCGCCGGGGCCGCCCGCGCCGGCCGTCGCGGAACTGGCGCCCAATGCCTCACCGCTTGCCCGCCGAGCGGCCGCGCTCCGCGGCTTAGCGCTGACCGACGCGCGCGCGGACGGCAACGGTCCGATCCGCAAAGCCGACGTAGTCCAAATGGCGGCGGCGCTCAACGGCTCGGCTCCATTCTCGCAGCCCAAGGCCGCGGCCGCGGCGCCGAGCGATGGAACGCTGAGCGATCTCAAGGGGCCGGCCGCCGCGCTGGTCGGGTACATGGAACAAAGCCTGACCATTCCCACGGCGACTAGTTTCCGCACGCTTTCGGTCGACGTGCTCGACGCTGCGCGGCGCCAGCTCAACGAGGCGCTCAAAGCAGCGGGCCGCCCGCAAAAGATATCCTTCACCCATCTGGTGGCGTTTGCCGTAGCCGCAGCCGTGCGCGACGTGCCGGCCATGACTTACGTGTTCAGCCGCTCCGGCTCAAAGCTGCAGCGGACTGCGCGCCCCGTCCACTTGGGCCTGGCCGCCGACGTGCTCCGCAAGGACGGCAGCCGCTTCCTAGTCGTGCCCGTCGTGCGCGATGCCGACGCCTTAGACTTCAGCGCTTTCCACGCCGCCTATGAATCGCTCGTCGCAGGAGCACGTAGCAATTCACTGACCCCAGCGGACCTTGCCGGTGCAAGCATCACTTTGACCAACCCCGGTGGCATAGGCACGATCGCCTCGGTCCCGCGCCTCATGGCCGGCCAAGGCACCATCGTCGCCGCGGGCGCCATCGGCTATCCGCCGGGCTTAGCGTCCGTGAGCGAAGCGACGCTCAAGACGCTTGGCGTTTCCAAGACGCTGACCCTGACTAGCACGTACGATCACCGCGTGATCCAGGGCGCAGAGTCGGGTGAGTTCTTGCGCCGCATCGAGGGATTGCTGGCCGGCTCCGACGGTTTCTATGACCGCGTGTTCGCAAGCCTAGGCTTGGCGATGCCTGCGGCGGACCCCAGTGCCGTCGGCGCCCCGCCCAAGGCGGTCCAAGTCCCGCCTCCGGCCGCTCCGGCCGGCAGCGCGGCCGAAATCGTCAAGGCGGCTGGCGCCGCGATCGCGCTGGTGTCGCGCTACCGGACGCATGGCCATTTGGCTGCGGCTTTAGATCCGCTCGCGGACAGCGCGCCCGTCCATCCCGCCTTGGATCCGGCGACCTTGGAGCTGACGCCCGAACTGCTGCGCGCCGTGCCTGCGTCGGTGCTGCGCGTGCACGTGCCGGGTGAGAACCTAGCCGACGTCGTCGAACGGCTGCGCCAGACGTACTGTTCCACGATCGCCTACGAAGTCGAGCATATCTCAAACCACGATCAGCGCGCCTGGCTGCGGTCCCAGATCGAGTCCGGCGCCCACCTTGCGACGCTAGACCGGGCTCGCAAGCTCGAGGTACTCGAGCGCTTGACGCGCGTCGAAGTTTTCGAACGCTATCTGCGCACGGCTTTCTTGGGCAAGAAAACGTTCTCCATCGAGGGACTCGATGCGATGGTCCCGATGTTGGAAGAACTGCTGCAAATGCTGGCCGACGACGGGGTTGCCGAAGTTGACATCGGCATGGCTCACCGCGGGCGCTTGTCGATCATCACGCACGTTGTCGATCGGCCTTACGAAGACGTGCTGGTAGAATTCGAGCACACTTCCGCCAAAGCCGATCCTCGCGGCGATGTGACCGGCGACGTCAAGTATCACCAGGGCGCCAAGGGCACCTACCAGACGGCGTCCGGCAAGAGCATCGTGGTGACGCTGGCCAACAACCCGAGCCATCTGGAGGCGGTCAACAGCGTGATCGAGGGCCGCACCCGAGCCGCGCAGACCGATCGCTCTTCTAATATAGCGTCGCTCGATACATCGGTGGCCGTGCCGGTACTGATCCATGGTGATGCGGCGTTCACGGGTCAGGGAACCGTAGCCGAAGTGCTCAACCTCCAGTCGCTGCCGGGTTACACGACCGGCGGCACGATCCACATCATCGGCGATAACCAGATCGGCTTCACGACCTCGCCTCAGGAAGGACGCTCCACCCACTATGCGAGCGACTTGGCCAAAGGCTTCGATATTCCGATCGTGCACGTCAATGCCGACGACATCGAGGCGTGCATTGGAGCGGTGCATCTTTGCGTCAACTTTCGCCGGAAGTTCGGCCGCGATGCGCTTATCCACCTGATAGGCTACCGGCGCTTCGGCCATAACGAGGCCGACGAACCGGCGTACACGCAGCCGTTGATGTACGAACGTATCAGCAGCCATCCGACCGCGCGCGAACTGTTCGCGCGGCGGCTTGTCGGCGAAGGCGTAGCGACGCAGGAGGACGTTCAGGCGAGGCTGGCCGCTGCATCCGAACGCATCGCGCAAGCCCATCGCAGCGTGCGTTCCGGCGAGACGGCGCGTTCGGCCGCATCGCAACTCGCGCGGACGCAGACCGCAGCAGCATTGCCGCCCGTCACCCAGCCGTCGGCCGCGGTCCGCAACGGCCCCACGAGCGTCGACACGCGCGTCCCCGCCGCCGAACTAGAGCGGCTCAACGCAGCTTTGCTGGCGACGCCGCCCGATTTCGAAATCAATCCGAAGTTGGCGCGCCAGCTGGAGCGCCGCCGCACTGCCCTATCCGGTGAAGCCGAGATCGATTGGGCCAGCGGCGAGTCGCTGGCATTCGCATCGCTGCTCGTTGCCGGAAAGGCTATCCGGCTGACCGGTCAGGACACCGAGCGCGGCACTTTTAGCCATCGCCACATGGTGCTGCACGACGCGCGCACGGACGGACGCTGGGTCCCGATGCATCACCTAGCCGGCGCGCGCGCGTCTTTTGAGATCTACAACAGCCCGCTGTCCGAGTATGCGTGCGTAGGCTTCGAGTACGGCTACAGCGCCGCCGCGCCGGACGCTCTGGTGCTTTGGGAAGCTCAATTCGGCGACTTCGCCAACGGGGCGCAGGTCATCATCGATCAATTCATCTCAGCCGGGATGGCCAAATGGGGCCAGACGTCGCGGCTGACGCTGCTTCTGCCGCACGGCTACGAAGGCGCCGGGCCCGAACACTCGAGCGCCCGGCTAGAGCGGTTCCTGCAGCTCTCGGCCGAAGGCAACATGCGAGTGGCCAACTGCTCCACTCCGGCTCAGTATTTTCACCTCCTGCGCGATCAAGCGCTTGCCCCGGGCGCCCGGCCCCTGATCGTGATGACTCCCAAGAGCTTGCTGCGCATGAAAACGGCCGCTTCGCGGCTCGCCGATCTGACCGGCGGATCATTCGCTCGGGTCATCGACGATCCGTCCGCGCCCGATCGTGCGGCGATCGGCCGGCTGACCCTGTGCAGCGGCAAGGTATACTACGACCTGGTCGGGCACGAGCGCCGCCCGGCGGCGCGCGACTTAGCGATCGCGCGAGTCGAACTGCTCGAACCCTTTCCGCTCGATGACGTGCTGGCGCTAATCGGCTCTTATCCGAACGTCCGCACGGTCAGTTGGGTGCAGGAAGAACCGCGCAACATGGGCGCCCGAGCTTTCGTCACCCGCGAGACGCGCTCAGCCTTTGCCGCCCGAGGCCTTTCACTGGATTACGTCGGGCGGCCCGATCGTGCGAGTCCCAGCGAAGGCTATCCCGGAGCCCACAGCGCCGAGCAGGAGCGCATCGTCACGACTGCGCTCGGCGTACTCCGCCCGGACGACAGCCGGCTTTGAACCAGCGGGTCGTCGTGCTGGGCGGCGGCCCGGCCGGCGACGTCTGCGCGCTTCGGGCCGCCCAGCTCGGAGCCGACGTTATGCTAGTCGAGCGAGCCGAACTGGGCGGAACTTGCCTGAACTGGGGCTGCATCCCCACCAAATCGCTGCTGGCCGGCGCGGATCTCCTGCGCAAAATCCGGCGCGCCGCAGAGTTCGGGATCGAAACCGGCCCGCCGACGATAAACTTCGCGCGCATGATGGAGCGCAAGGAGGAGATCGTGGTGAAGATGCGCTCCGGCGTCGAGTCGGCGTGCGCGCGCAAGAAGGTCAAGGTGGTGCGTGGCCAAGGCGCTGTGCAAGGCGACGCTGTCGTAGTAAACGCCGAGCGATACGAGTTCGACCGCTGCGTCATCGCGGTGGGGACAGAGCCCGCGGGTCTGCCGGGCTTGGATATGCGCCATCCGGCCGTGATCACGTCCAACGGCGTCTTGCGCTTGGAGGCGCTGCCGAAGAAACTTATCGTCCTTGGCGGCGGCGTGATCGGCTGCGAATTCGCAAGCCTCTTCGCGGCGCTCGGCTCGCACATCACCATCGTCGAAGTGCTGCCTAGGATACTTGCGCCGGTCGATCAGCGCACGGCTGCCTATTTCCAAAGGCTGATCGAGAAAGAAAACGTCAGCATCATGGCGGGCCGCAAGCTGGTCGACGTTTGCGAGTATCGTCCGGATGGGCTGCGCGTCCGCTTAGACGACGGCACGCAACTCGAAGGCGACAAACTGCTCGTGTCGATCGGCCGAGCGCCGCAAACGCTCGGCATCGGACTGCAAGAAGCCGGCGTCGCCATCAATGCGCGGGGGCACATCGAAGTCGACCCTTATCTACGCACGGCGAACCCAAAGATCTACGCGGTCGGCGACTGCATCGGCGGATTGCAGCTGGCGCACAAGGGGTCTGCCGAGGGCCATCGTGCCGCCGAAAACGCGCTCGACCATCATCCCATGCCGATGGACTATACGGTAGTCCCGAGCTGCATCTATACGCACCCGGAGATCGCTATGGTCGGGCTCAACGCCGACACCGCCAAAGACTCCGGCCGAGCCGTCAAGATAGGTCAGGCGCGCTTCGCAGGCGACGGAAAAGCGCTTGCCGAGGGCGAGCCGGACGGCTACGTGCAGATCGTAGCGGATGCGGTCAGCGATCAGATACTAGGCGCTACGATCGTCGGAGTGCATGCCGTCGAACTCATCCACGAGATCGGCGTGGCGATGTCCGACGCGCTCGGCATGGACGACCTCGGATCCGTGATCCACGCGCACCCGACCATCAGCGAGATGGTCATGGAGGCGGCGCAGCAAGGAGAGGGCGTCGCGGCCTACCTCTCCTAGCCTCTGGCCCGTCAGTCACAACCAGGAGGGCCTGCTCGGTTTCCATTGGTCTAACAACCGGTCCCAGATCCGAGTGTCCACAAAAGTGGCGCACTTCAGTCATCCGTCTCGGCAAGCGCGCCTCTAAGTTCGTACGGGCCGCGGCGTCGGAGTTGACAAGGACCGCGGCGTCGGACAGGTCTTCTTTTTCACGCCGTTGCAATAGCAAGGGTTGCAATAGGGCGTGGTCGTGGGCCTTGGGGTCGGTGTCGCGGGCGGACCTAGGCTAGCGACAAGCTGAGAAGCGATGTTCGAAGGAACGCCAAATGCCGTAACAATGTCCGCATCCATCATGCCCCCACCCTTGCCAAGGCCGGTCCACGTACCGTTAACCTTGTGGAAGAGCGCCTGTCCACCGCCTTCGCCAAACGCCCATGTTGTCAAAGCATAATTGGATACAACCGCTATCTGACTCACCGTTGGTGGCGGCGCGCTAGGGTTAATGGATTGGACCCACTTTATAGTCGCTTGTATAACTAGACTTTGGTCACTTGAGTCCGGAACAGCCGGTTTTGGGCCGTTTACAACAAAGAGAGCTAAGAAGGCTAAGCCGCAATTACCGGTATCGCGAGAAACGAACGGCTTCTTGAGGTTAACATATAAACAATTACCTAGTGGGTGATGTGATAAAACGTTGGAATCTGGTTAGACTGCGTCCAAACGCGTGTGTAGTTTCGAGCCCACTCAGCCTGACGGAATAGCCCGCCTGCGCGGCGGGCTATTTCCTTGAACAGCGCCGACCGGCCGTTGGCGGCTTTAGTGCTCGAAGCCGTTGTCGGATGAAGCGCGTTGTTTGGCGTGGACGTGCACCGTGTTGTCGACGTAGATCGGCAACGCTTGCGAAGAATCCACCGTCACGTCCTTGCCGCGCACGAAGTTGTGGGCGAAGAGGCCCAAGGGACCTAGCACGAGATAGCTGGCGATGGTGGCAGTGGAAGAGGCGCCCGATTTTCCTTCGCCTTGCGCGCTATGGTTGACGTTTGACAATTTGATCTTGCCGCCATCCGCGCTGTATATCCAGTCGAGCTGCAGACCGAGCTTGCCGGATTTGCCGTGGCTGCCGGCTTGCTCCACGACGGCCACTTCGCCCTGACCAGGTGAGTCTTTGGGAATTACCACCCAACCATCTACCACTACGTCTTTGGCAGCCTTGATCTGAAACACGTCGCCGACCTTGGCGCTCGATGAGGACACGGGGTTAACGACGTTGACCGTCACGACCGTGCCGCCCGGAACGGTTACCCGAGTCGCAGCACAAACCGGGCCGACCAAAGCCAGGCCAAGCGCCGCGGATACGACCGCGCAAGCCCCTAGATGACGAGCCATGTGGCCTCCTTTCGGGCGCCGGTTCAGGCGCCGACCTCCGAAGCGACTTGGTCGGGCTGGTGCTGCGCATCGCCCGCCTTTGAGAATACTATTTCGCCGTGCCGTGCGTCTGCCACTACCGTCTCCCCGGCACCGAACTCCGCGCGCAGCACGCGCACGGCGAGCGGGTCGAGCACCTCCTTTTGCAGCGCCCGCTTGAGCGGCCGAGCGCCGTAGACCGGATCGAATCCGCGCTCAGCGAGGTGCTCTTTGGCGGCTTCCGTCAGCTCCAAGGAGATGCCGCGGTCGGCAAGACGTTTGCTCAACGCGCGCAGCTGCACGTCGACGATGCGGGTGATATCAGCCAGCGTCAGATTCGTGAAGATGATGACCTCGTCGATGCGGTTGAGGAACTCGGGCCGGAAGTGCTGGCGGACGGACTCCATCACCTGGGCGTGCATCGCTTGGCCGTCGCCGGCCAACTCGCTCACCGCAAGCGAGCCCAGATTGCTCGTCATGATCAAAACGGTGTTCTTGAAGTCGACGGTACGGCCTTGGCCATCGGTCAAGCGCCCGTCATCGAGCACCTGGAGCAGGACGTTGAAGACGTCTGGATTCGCCTTTTCGATCTCGTCGAACAAGATCACGGAGTAGGGCCGGCGGCGCACAGCCTCGGTCAGCTGACCGCCCTCTTCGTAACCGACGTACCCCGGAGGCGCGCCGATGAGCCGGGCGACCGTGTGCTTCTCCATATACTCCGACATGTCGATGCGCACCATGGCGTGCTCGTCATCGAACAAGAATTCCGCCAGCGCGCGCGCCAGTTCGGTCTTGCCCACCCCAGTCGGGCCCAAGAACATGAAAGATCCGAGCGGCCGGTTGGGGTCTTGCAGGCCCGCGCGCGCGCGCCGCACTACAGCCGAGACCGCATCGACCGCCTGGTCTTGGCCGATGACCCGCAAATGCAGGCGCTCTTCCATCCGCAGCAGCTTGTCGATTTCGCCTTCGAGCAATTTCGTCACCGGAATATGCGTCCACTTGGCGACGACGTCGGCAATGTCGTGCTCGTCGACTTCCTCTTTGAACATCTTGGCCCCAGGCGATCCGTTGCGTTCTTGCAGCTGCGCGATCTGTTTGTGCAGGCCCGGGATGGTGCCGTACTCCAGCTCCGATGCCTTGGCGAAGTCGACCTCGTCCTTGGCGCGCTGCAGCGCTTGCTTGGCCCCTTCTAGGCGCTCTCGCAGATCGCTCACCTGACCCAGCGCGCTTTTTTCGGACTCCCATTGCGCCTTCAGCCGGTCGCGCTGTTCCTGCAGCTGTGACACTTCCTTCTCCAGATTGGCCAGGCGCTCGCGCGACCCGCTGTCGGATTCCTTTTTCAGCGCTTCGCGCTCAATCGACAGCTGCATCAAGCGCCGCGCCACCTCATCGAGCGCCAACGGCATGGAATCCATCTCCATGCGCAGGCGGCTGGCCGCCTCGTCCACCAGATCGATTGCTTTGTCCGGCAAGAATCGGTCCGCGATATAGCGGTTGGAAAGCACGGCGGCGGCTACCAGTGCGGAGTCCTTGATGCGCACCTTGTGATGCAGTTCGTAGCGCTCTCGCAGCCCGCGCAGGATGGAGATTGTGTCTTCGACGCTTGGCTCCCCGACGAGTATGGGCTGAAAGCGGCGTTCGAGCGCAGCGTCCTTTTCGATGTACTTGCGGTACTCGTTGAGGGTCGTGGCGCCGATGGCGTGCAGCTCGCCGCGGGCCAGCATCGGCTTGAGCATGTTGGAAGCGTCCATCGCGCCTTCCGCCGCGCCGGCGCCGACGACCGTATGCAGTTCGTCGATAAACAATATGACGTCGCCTTGGCTTTGCGAGATCTCCTTGAGGACGGCCTTGAGCCGGTCTTCGAATTCACCGCGGTACTTAGCCCCCGCGATGAGCGATCCAAGGTCGAGCGCGACTATGCGACGGTCTTTTAAGCTTTCGGGCACGTCGCCGCGAACCACTCGATGCGCCAATCCTTCGACGATCGCCGTCTTGCCGACGCCAGGCTCGCCGATCAGCACCGGGTTGTTCTTCGTGCGCCGCGCGAGCACTTGAACGACGCGGCGGATTTCCTCATCTCGTCCGATGACGGGATCGATCTTGTTCTCGCGTGCGAGCTTGGTAAGATCGCGGCCGTAACGCTCGAGCGCCTGATACTTAGCCTCGGGGTTTTGGTCCGTGATGCGCTGGCTGCCGCGCACGGTCGCAAGCGCGGCTAAGACGCGGTCTTTGGACACGCTGGCACCACGCAGCAGCGATGCGGCCTCCGATTTGGGCATGTCGAGGATCGCCAGCAGCAGGTGCTCGGTCGAGACATACTCGTCTTTGAAGCGCAACGCCTCATCACCGGCCCGCGCAAGGACGTCGCGCATCTCCCGACCTATGCCGGGCTCACCGCCCCCGTACACTTTGGCGCGCGCGTCCAACGCTTGCTCAGTGCGGCTGCGCAGCGCTGCTGGGTCGACGCCGATTTGGCGCAGCGCGACGGCCGGAACGCCTTCCTCGTCGGAAAGCAAGGCGCAAAGCAGGTGTTCCGTGTCGACCTCCGGCGCGCTGCGCGCTTGCGCTATGCGCTGGGCCTCCAGCACGGCCTGCTGGGCATTTTGCGTCAATCTGTTCATGTCCGCCATCGCTGGTAACGTCCTCCGTTCGTCTTATTCTGGTGGGCCCGTGACACTCTTCTTTAAGGTATCCAGACGCGGCCGCCGCCTCGAAAAGCCCGAGTTGGGTAGGGACCTAGCAACTATTCCAAGCACGCGCTTAGCATCGCGCCTGCGGGCCTTGAGTCGCATACCGGGCGGGCGCTCGGCATGCAGACCGTTTTCACGTCGGGCGTTATGATGGATGGACCGGCCCTAGCACCGGCCGCCTTGTTTTAGTCCATCGCCCCTAGCCGGCGCTGGACGCTTGGGTGAGAAAGTACGAACGATGCACCTTCTCGCGTCGGCTGATACCGCTTTGCGTTTTAGCGGCGCGACCTTGGCCGTGCTGTCCGTACTTCTCATATCGCCTTGGGGCGACGCGACGGGCGGCCAAGCGGCGGCAGCCGCTCCCACGCCGCTGGGCCAATTGCGCGCATTTCGCGGACGCGTCGATTACCAAGCGCGGCGCCTTGACTCTCAACCGTCAGAGCCGGTATTCGGCACGCTGATCGTGACCGACGGCGGATGGACTTCAACCGAAAGACATGGGCGTTTTAGGCTTGAGGCTGGCCCTGGCGGAGGCACCTTGCGCACCGCCCAATTCAGCGCCGAGTTTGACGATGCGCTGACGACTGATGAACTGACCAACGCGTGGGCTATCGGCCTTGGCCGGCTGGCATCGGAGCAGCTGCAGCCCACCAGCGCGCCTGCAACGTGGGCCACGGCCGCTGGGCTGCGGGTTTACGCCGATCCGGCGGCCAGCCGCATCACCGGCCTGGAAGAGCCGAGTACTTCGGGCGCGGACATCGCGTTTGTGTTCCACGATTGGACGCAGCAGAGCGGGTTGGAGCTGCCGCAGCGCATCGTCCGGCTGCGTGACGGCTCGGCCGATGCCACCTTCGCCATTTCGAGCTACTCCGTCAACCGCAGCAGCATGGTGCTCCAGGGCCAAGCACCGCCCGCGGCCGCCGAGTCACCGACGCAGTCGGGCACTATGACCGCGCCGGTTATGGACCGATCGATGCAGATGCGCACTGCGCGCCGGCTATGGTTCGCGCTGATCGGTTTCATGCTCGGCGGATTCGCAATCGTCGCATGGCTGCGGCGCGACGTGCTGATGGACCGATGGTGCCGCAAGCTCGCCGCGGACCCGCGCGGCTGGAAAACCGAAGGGGTCGGCGGGTTTGTGACGCCCGACGGCCTCTTGTTCGTCGACGGCAAGTCGTACGACGTGGGAGCGGCCTTCCACAACCGCCGCGCAACCGTCCAGCAATCGCCGCTGTTCTTGCGCATAAGCGCTCGCGAAGTGCCTCGCGCCGTCGTCGTGGCGCGCAAGTTCGGCTCGCCGGCCGCCCGACGGCGCACGGCCGCTTTCAGCCTGATCGACATCACGATCGCGACCGGGCTGTTCGCCCTGATCGTGGTCGGAGCCGTCCTCCCCGCGCTCTTAGCGGTGGCGCGCGCCGCGACGGTCGCTCGAACCTACGCCACTGCGGTCAGGATCGCTCAGAACGCCCTTAACGATCAGGAAGCAGCCTGCGAATACGAGCCCGCCGTCGGCCCCGGATCCAAGACGACGATCAGCGAGGGTTTGAGAGTGACGCTCGATGTAACCGCGGCCGGCTCGGGCGCCGACGACGTCGCCGTCACCGTACGCGACCCGGGCGGCCGCACTGTCCTGAGCGCCAAGACCATGGTCGGGCCGCCGGTGCCCGCGCCATCGGCTTTGGCACCCGGCGGTGGCTAAGGTGAAGCGCAACATCGCCCAGCGCGGCGTGGCGATCGTGGCGGTGCTGCTCTCCTGCGTCGTGCTGATGGCGCTGCTGGCGGTCATGGTCGACGTGGGCACCGCGCAACTGCGGCGCAGCACGCAGCGCGTGCGTGCCTTACAGGCGAGCGCCGGAGCGGACGCGGGCGCCGCTTTGGTGCGCGCATTTCTGGCCCGCGACGGCGGCGATGTCGGGCGCATGCAAGCCGACCTCAGCGCCGCGCACGGCCAGCTGTCCGAAGACATCGACGCGCATACGGTCGTGCGGGTGACGATCGGCGTCTTACCGCTCTTGGCGGCGGCTAACAACGACCATTTCGACATGGCTCTGCAAAGCAATCCGAGCGTCCAGGAAACTCCGGTCCAGGTGGTGTCTAATGCAACGGTCATCTCCGATGGGTCGGCGGTGGCCGCAGCGACGACGACGAGTCTCTTGCGCACGTTCAAGACCGTCAAGCCATACTCGGAGACCGTGGGAGCGGTCGATGCTTCGGCTCCGGTCGGCGTTGATAGTCCTGGCGATCCCGCCGGCCAGCTAGGCGACCAGTTCACGACGGACCTTCGCATCCGGGCGCTCTCCCATCCGGCCAACGGAGGCCTGCGCGATACGAGCGGGTTCGTCGACAAGCACTGGTCCGACGGCAACACGGCCGGCGCAGGAGCGCTGCCATGAGCCGTTCGCGCGCATTTACGCTCATCGAGTTACTCGTGGCCGTCGCATTGTTCGTCATCTTCTTGGGCATGGCGATCCCGTCGACGTATGCCAGCTATGCGCGCTCCCGCGCTGCCCGAGACGCCGCGGCCCGCCTGGCTCAAGATATTTCGCTGCTCGAACGAGTCGCGCAGGACGGGGACGCAGACGAAGGCGCTACGCTCTTCGTCACGAGTTTGGACCCACTTGCCTATGCCGGTTACCGCGGGCGGCCCGCCGATGCGTCGCCTTCTTGGCGGCTGGGAGATGTGCTCTTCGAGCGAACATTCCCTAGCGTCGCGCTATCCGCGGCCGCGGTCGGCCCCGGCTCTCCTTTGCTATTCGCGCGCGACGGCAGCATCCAACTAAAAGACGGCGGCGGTTGGATGGACCAGCATCAAACGCTAGGCCTGCCGCTGGTGGCAGCCGGCGGCGGCATGGCGGCGGGCGCGATGTTGAGCGTTAACTTGTTCACCGGCGCCGTCACGACGCCGTAACAAAGGTCCTTTAAACCTTTGTCAGTTCGCCGGCTTCCGGCTTTGAACCCGGTTCGAGTTCTTCCAGCCCGACATCATCGAACTCGGCACGCGCGGCAAGGCGGCGCTCGCGCCGCCGGTCTAGGCCGCCGACGATCGCCTTGTACATGACGGGCACCAAAAACAGCGTGAGCAGCAGCGAACTGGCCAAGCCGCCGATGATGACCGTGCCCATCGACTTGCGGAACTCGGCCCCTTCGGTAAATCCGAGCGCGAGCGGCAGCATGCCCATGATCATGGCAGCCGTCGTCATCATGATCGGCCTGAAACGAATGGAGGCCGACTCGCGGATGGCCTCTGCGACGGGCATGCCGCGCGCCCCCAGAGTGTTCGCATAGTCGACGAGCAAGATGCCGTTCTTGGCGACCAGCCCCATCAGCATCACTATCCCGAGCATCGAGAAAATATTTAGTGTCTGGCCCGCGAAATAGCGCACGCCCGGAAAAACTCCATGCAGCGCGTTGGACAATGCCAAGATGCCGAGCGCTCCGACGAGCGCCACCGGGATGCTCATCATGATGACGAGCGGCGTGACGTAGTTGCGATAGAGCACGACGAGCAGCATATAGATCAGGACAAACGATATGAGCAAGGCGAGCCCGATTTTTTGGGTAGCGTCGCCCATGACGTCCGCATCGCCCTCGGGCGTGACGTTGACGCCGGCCGGCAAGAAGTTGGGTTGGGCCAATGCTTCGTGCACGCGCTTGTCCACCGGGCCGATGGGCGCTGAGTCCACCATGTTGGCATAGACGCGCACTATGCGCTGGCGGTCTTGGCGTCGCAGTATCGGCGGCTCCTTAATCCACGCGAACTTGGCGACATCCGCCAGCGGCACGCCTTGGCCGGTCGACGAGCGCACGACGGTGTTTTGGAGGTTGTGCACGTCGTTGCGCGCCGCCGCCGGCAAGCGGACGATGGCGTCGACCAACCCCTCAGGCATTCGCAGCTTCGTCGCTATTACGCCGCCGATCGCCGCTCTGGCGGTCAACGCTGCCGCCCCCGGCGATACCCCTAGCAAAGCCGCGCGCTCGCGGTCGACCGTGATCTCAAGCCGCGGTCCGACGACCGAGCTCGTCGACTTGACGTTGGTCGTCTTGGGCAGCTTGGCGATGAACGACACGAGCTTTGCGGCCGCCGCATCGAGTTGGTCGGTGGGACCGCTTAGCGAATAGCTGATGTCCGGGCCGCCGCCGTTTTGGCCGCCGCCGGCTTCGATGCGGGCGCCGGGCACGAGATAACCCAGCTTTGCAACCGCTTCGATGATCGTGTGCTCCTCGTGGCGACGGTTCTTCTGAAGGTTCGCCGTCACGCTGGCGACGTACCCACCGGTCACATCATTATTGTCTTGGCCGACGGTCACGACGACGTCCCGCACGCCGTCCATCTTCTGCAACGCGGTCGCAAGCCGGTCAGCGCCGGCCGTGGTCGTCGCTATCGGAGTTCCGACCGGGTAAGTCAAGCTTATGATGGCGGTTCCGTATTCGGTGTTGGGCTGAAACTCAAAGGGAATGAGGCCCGTAGCCGGCAGGGCGACGGCGCCCATCACCAGCATCAGCGAGCCGATTCCGACGAACCACGGATGGCGCAGCGCCTTGGGCAGCAAGCCGTCGTGGTAGCCGCGGCGCAAAGATTCGAACCACGCAGTGAACGACCTGACGACCCGCCAGCCGCTGGCGCGCGGTTTTCGTGCCACGGCCCACTTGGCGGCAAGCAGGGGGGTCAACGTGAACGATACGAGCAGCGAGAACAGCGTAGCGACGACGATGACTAAGCCGTATTCGCGCAAGAACTGCCCGACGACGCCGCCCATGAACGCGATCGGCGTGAAGACGACCACATCGACGAGCGTGATCGCCACCGCTGCGCCGCCGATTTCGGAACGGCCGATGATGGCGGCTTCTTCGGGGCCCTCCCCCAGCTCGCGATGGCGGGTGATGTTCTCGATGACGACGATAGAGTCGTCCACCAGGATGCCGATCGTCAGCGATAAGCCCATCAGCGACAAGAGATCTATGCTGAAGCCGAGCATCCACATGACGAAAAAAGTGGCCAGCAGCGATGCGGGAATCGCTATCATGACGACTACCGCGCTGCGCCAGACGTGCAAGAAAAGCAGCAAGACGGCCGCGGTCAGCAGGACGCCTTCGAGCAGGTTCTGCAGCACGCCGTTGGTGGACTCATGCAGGAAATCCGCATCGGCGTACAGCTCGCCGAAGTGAACGTCCGGATATTTGCGCGCAAGCGCTTGGAACTCGGATCGCACCGCCGCGGTGGTGCGCGCGGTGTCGGAGTCAGAGTCGTGCGTGACGTTGAGGACGATAGCGCTTGCGCCATTGACGGTGGAGGCGATGCGATGATCGGCGTGCGTGTCGACGACGGCCGCGACGTCGCCGACTTTCAGTCCGTTGCTGCTTCCGCCGCTGGCATTGAGCGGCAGCTGCGCTATCTGCGCCGGATCGGTTACGTCGGCCCGGACCCCGACGGTCGCCTCCTGGGTCGGGGAGTCGAGCCGGCCGCCTGGGAGGCTGACGTTACCTTGACCGATCGCTTGGGTGACGTCGGTCAGCGTCACGCCCGCCGCTTGGAGGCGTCCCAGATCCGGGTTGATGTCGACTTCGCGCGCGAACTCGCCCCCGGCCGTGACGGCGCCGGTTCCCTTGACGCCGCGCAGCGCCGGGATGACCTCGTTCTGCACAAGGTTGGAAAGCGCGACCGGCGACAAAGTAGAAGAGGTCAAGGCTTCGACCATGATGGGCGCCAGACTCGGATCTTCCTTTTCTATGACCGGCGGGTCCAGGTCCGAGGGAAGATTGGCCCGCGCGGCATCGACTGCTTGTTGCACGTCGGAGGCGGCGAAATCGACGTTTGTGCCGAGCTTGAACTCAACGGTCACGAAGCCGGCGCCTTCTTGAGCACGCGCTCGGATCTTGTTGACATGCCGAACGCTTTGCAGCTGATCTTCGATCGGCCGCACGATGAGGCGCTCGATCTCTTCCGGACTGGCCCCTGGATACGCCGCGGTCACCGATACTGCAGGGAACTGGACGTTGGGGTAGATGTTGACGCCCATGGTGAAATAGCCGATGATCCCGAACAGCGCGATCGCCGCGAAGAAAAGCGTCACGACCGTGGGTTGGTTGATAGCGAATCTTGTCAACCGCATGATTTATCGGCTACCGATCCATTGGGCAAAAGTTTCGCGCGCTCGAGGCCTAAGGGGACCTCAAGAAGAGTCCTGCGGCGTCCCATCGTACTGTTCGCCTGGAGATCGAGGAGTCTCACGCACATGAAGCTTTTTACGACGGTCGACCGACCTTCACTAGAGAAGTCGCCATGTCTTGCAGAGTCGAACGACTTTGCCATCTACGACCTCGGCAGCGACACCTACGCGCTCGTCCAACGCCACCAGGGCGTCGAGTGGCAAGGGGTAACGCTTTCAGGCGACGCGCTCTTCCGGGTTTCCGAGTTGATCAGCGCGGCCACGCGCCGCCTCTATAAAGACGTAGCTTCGCAGCTTTCCCCCAAGCACCGAGGCGTCAAAGAAAAATCCGCCTGACTTAGTCGATCAGCCGTGTCTTTGAGCTTCCAGCAAGTTCCACCGCTTTGAAGCTTCGGCGAGGCGATTTCGCACGGTCGCGAAGGCCGCCCGCGCCTGACTCGTCGGTGCGCTGTCGGCGCCTTCCACGACCTCGAGCAGCGACGCCAGAGCGACGTTGATGCTCGTCAGATCATCGAGCGAACCGGCTTGACCCGGGCCTTCAGCGAGCGCGGCCAGCTTTTCGTCGAAAGCCCTGCGCCCTGTTGGATCTGCCGGCTCTTCGGCCCCCTGGCCATTCAAGCGTCCTTGTAAGGCGCGCACTTGGCCAAGCAGCGCAGAATCCGCACGCAGCGAGCCAGTTATCTGCGCTGCAAGGTCTGCCTGCGCCATGAGTCCAGCTTGGGATGTGCGCACGCGCGGATCGATCCTCACGGTCAGCGGCTGCGTCATCGTTTTGCCGTTTGTTCGAAGCGCCACGCTGTAACGGCCCGGAACGACCAGCCGGCCGAGCGGCGCCCTAGGAGTGTCGCCATAGATAGCCGAGATCGGGTAGTTGTGCTCAAGCGCATCCGGCGGCGGGTAGCGCAAGTCCCACACGAAGCGATGCATGCCCGGCCCGGGCGATAGCGATTGCGGCGGGCGCAGCCAGTAAGTGGGAACGTTGAGACCTTCGTCGGGCCGGGCAGGCACATCAGCGCTTGAGAAGACGCGTATCGGGCGGCCCGCCGCGTCGCTGATCGTCAGCGTTACCGGGTTTGCCGCCGCCGAACCCAGGAAGTAATCGATGACCGCGCCGTCCGGCGGATTGCGGCCCGCCGGAACTTCCGGCGGCAGAGGCGTGTCCGTGTTCTGGTCGCGCCGCAGGCGCAGGGCTACTTGCGGACGGAATAGGTGCGCTGCCGAGACGGCGATGCGACCGTCCATCTGCCGCAGCGGCGTTATGTCGTCGAGTATCCAAAACGATCGTCCATGAGTCCCGACGACCAGATCGTCGCCGTGAACGGCCAGATCTCTCATCGACGTCGCGGGCAGGTTCAGCTGCAGCGGCTGCCACCTCCCGCCGTCATCGAAAGAGACGTAGACCGCGCGCTCGGTGCCTGCGAAGAGCAGACCGGGCCGCTGCGGATCTTCGCGCACGACGTTGACCGGCGCATCGTCCGGCAGCCCTCGAGTGATCGCCTGCCAGCTGCGCCCGCGGTCGCGCGTGCGGTAGACGTACGGATGCAAGTCGTCCAGGCGGAAGCGGTTGACCGCCGCATAGGCGCGCGCCGAATCAAAATGCGATGCTTCGATCATCGCGAGCTTGCTCCAGGACGTCAGCTGGGGCGGCGTCACGTTACGCCAGCTCTTGGCGCCATCGGCCGTCAGCCACACCAAGCCGTCATCGGTTCCGGCCCAAATGAGGCGCCGGTCTTTGGGCGATGGTGCTAGCGTGTAGACCACGCCGCGCCGACGGGGCGTGCGCGGACCGAACGGACGCATATTCGACGGCACGCCAGGATCGGCGCGAGTGAGATCCGGACTGATGATATCCCAGCTGCGCCCGCCGCTTGAAGTGCGAAAGACGACGTTCGATCCCAAATATAAGACGTGCGGGTCGGTGGGAGAAAATACGAGCGGAGCCGTGCGGTTGAAGCGATACTTGCCGGTCCGCAGCACGACCGGAGATACGTCTTGCACTTCGCCGGTCTGGTGGTTGAAGCGGGTGACCTTGCCGCCGTAAACGATATTGGGGTCCAGCGGGTCCGGCGCCACGTAACCGTACTCTTCGGTGCCGACCGGGTGCCACTCGCGGAACGTGATCTCTCCGTAGTCGCTGCGGCTGGCGACTCCGGCCGATCCGCTCTCCTGTTGGCCTCCGTACACCCAATACGGAAACCGGTTGTCGGTGGCGACGTGATAGAACTGTGCCGTCGGCTGGTTGTACCAAGAACTCCACGTCGCACCGCCGTTTACGCTGATAGTGGCGCCTTGATCGCTGGCCAGCGCAATGATACTAGGGTTGCGGGGATTTATCCAGACCGTGTGATAATCGTCGCCGCCCGGTGCGCCCTTGATGGCCTTAAACGTATGACCGCCGTCATCCGAACGATAGGTGGACGTGTTGGCGACGTAGACTCGATCGGCGTCGTCCGGTGCCACGGTCACGCCGGCAAAATCCGAACCACGCCCCCAAATGCGCTCCTCGGCGTTGACGCGCGCCCAAGTGTGCCCCGCATCGTCGGAGCGGTAAAGACCGCCGCCTTCGCCCGCGTCGACCAAAGCGTAAATGCGCTTGGCGTCACCCGGCGCTACGCCCAATCCGATGCGCCCCAATCCTTGAGCCGCCGTGGGCAGCCCGACACCCAGGCGGCCCCAACTGGCTCCGCCGTCAGTCGAGACGTACAAGCCGCTGCCGGCCCCTTGCAGAGGGTTGCCGGTCGACCACGGCGGCCGCCGAGATGCCCACAAGACGGCATAGATTCTATTTGAGTTGTCAGGATCGAAAGCCAGATCGATCGCTCCGGTGTTTTCGTCCTGGTAGAGGACTTTTTGCCAGGTTTGACCACCGTCGCTTGATTGAAACACGCCGCGCTGGGCGTTGGGACCGTATGGGTGTCCGAGCACCGCGACCAAAACGCGGTTTTCATCTTTCGGATCGACCAAGATCAACCCGATCTGCTGGCCGTCGCGCAAGCCCAAGTGCTGCCAGGTCAGGCCGCCGTCGGTTGACTTGTATATGCCGTCACCGACCGACAGGTCGGGACGGCGCAGGCCCTCGCCGCTTCCGGCATAGATGATGTTCGGGTTCGACGGCGCGATCGCGATGGCGCCGACCGAACCGGTCGGCTGGGCATCGAAAAGCGGCGTCCATACTTGGCCGTAGTCGGTGCTTTTCCAAACTCCGCCGTTGACGGCGCCGATGTAGAACACGTTGGGCCGATCCGGGATGCCGGCGACCGCTACCGTCCGGCCGCCGCGGAACGGTCCTATCATCCGCCAACGCATGTCGCCGTATAGAGCCGGACTGAAGTGCTCTGGTGCCTCTACCGCCCCAAAGCTCGGAATGTCTAAGCTGAGCGCGCAAGCCAATAGCGCCGCCGTCGAGATCAAGCAGCGGTTTAGCACAACCGGCCTAACGCGAAAGTATCGGGGTCCCTACGTCGCCTCATGCCGACGCTGTTGCGGACCCGCAGCGCCAAACCCTAGGGTTTTGCGCATGCGGCCTGAGTCCGTGCCACCCGCGGGGCGGCCGGCATCAGCCGCTAGAGCCGCTTGCGATCGCCGTGGCGACGCTCGCGATCGATGTTGTAGTGTTCGTGCAGATCGGCGTCGGCCAGGTCCTTGCGCAACGCGCTCTCTTCTTCTGCCGGCTCAGGCTCCTCGTCGGCCTCTTCGATGTCGTATTCCTCGGGGAGTTCTTCGCCCTTGACCGGTTCCACATCTTGGGCGCCGGCCGAGGGCCGGTCAGATCCATTGCGCATTGCTTGCATTCTCCATCCGTTCGGCGCGTCACGGCTGCGTTTACCCGGGCTAGCCCATCCTTAACCTCCAGCACTGTAACATCTTGGGCAACGGCTCATCTCACTAGCACGGATCAG
>JALYUR010000050.1 GCA_030853635.1 Vulcanimicrobiota bacterium
GGGTTGGGCCGATCGCCGGCCCGAGCGTGGCTCCGACGCCGTAAAGGGCCGACGCCATCGCGAACTCTTTGGGTTCGAAGGCCTCCAGCAAAATGGTCAGCGTCACCGGCAGGATCGCTCCACCGCCGATCCCCTGCAGGATGCGAAAGAAGACCAGCGACGACAAGCTCCAGGACAGACCGCACAGCAGCGAACCGGCCAGAAACACGACTTGGCTTATAATGAAATAGCGCTTCAGGCCCGCGAGGCCCGATAACCAGCCCGTCGTCGGGATGATTATGACGTTGCTGATCAGGTAACCGGTGATCACCCAGTCGATCTCATCGACGCTTGCGCCGAAGGTCGACTGCATGTTGGGTAACGCGACGTTGACGATGCTCGCATCGAGCACCGCAGTCAGGGCGGCCAGCATCACCGGCACGGCGATGAGCCACTTGTTGCCGACGATCAGCTTTTCGCGGCTTGCGCGCATCATTATTGGGCGGCCGACCGGCGATTTATTGCGCTGATGTGTCGATGGTGACGTTCACCGACAGGCCCTGCCGCAGGACGTGATCGCGATCGGTGCTGCCGTCGACCACGATGCGCACCGGCACACGCTGGACGACCTTTGTGAAGTTGCCGCTCGCGTTGTCGGGCGGTATGAGCGCGAAGGTCGCGCCGGTCGCGGGCGAGATGCTTTGCACTTTGCCTTTGAATACCCGGTGCGGGTATGCGTCGACCGAGAACTGGACCGGCTGCCCGACGCGCACTTTGCCCAGCTGCGTCTCCTTGAGGTTAGCGGTAACCCGCAGCGCGCCCAAGTCGGCGATGGCCAGCAGCGGCTGACCCGGAGATACGGTATCTCCGACGTTAACCGATTTCTTGCTGACGATGCCGTCGATCGGCGCGCGGATGGCGGCGTAGGAAAGCTGCAGCTGGGCGGCATCGAGTGACGCGCGAGCGGCGGCAACTTGGGCGCTGCTCGTTTGGGCTTGGGCCGTTTTGATCGCCGACTGGCCGCTGCCGGTCTGCGCCTGCGCGACTTGGGCGTTGCCCGCTTGCACCAGCGCCCGCGACTGCTGCTCGGCGGCTTGAGCTGCGGCGACGTCCTGCTGCGCCTGCAGCACGGCCGAACGCGCGACGTCCACGCTTTGAGCGGCGCCGGCCACATTGGCAGCGGCGGTTGAATAGGCAGCTTGGGCTGTATCGAATTGTTCGCGCGAGATCGCGCCCTGGGCGAGGAGCGTCTTGGAGCGCGTTATGTCCTGCGCGGCTTTGGTCAAGCCGGCTTGCACGGCGTTTTGTTGGGCGATCGCTAAGGCAACGCGTCCTTGAGCGGCTTGAGCCGCCGCGCGCGCGTTGGCGGTTCTAGCCTGCGCAGCGCTGACGCCGCCGCCGGCTTGCAGCACTCCCGCCTGCGCCTGCGCCACTTGGGCGGCCGTCAAGCTGTTCTGCAGCGGAACGGCCTCGACGGCAGCCTGTTTGCCGCTTTGCGCCTGGGCCAGGGCCGCTTGGGCTTGGCGGACGGCGGCGACCAAATCACGGTCGTCGAGCTTGACGAGCAGGTCGCCCTTTCGGATGGATTGATTCTCTTGGACGTAGATCTGGCTAATTTGACCTTTGACCTTGGAACTGATGGTCGTGATGTCGCCGGTTATCTGGGCATCGTCGGTCGACACGTGGTGCGCGGCGAACGCGAAATAGCGAATAGCGAAGAAAGCCGCGACGATGACGGCGATCGCCACGAGGGGAAGAATGATGCGCCGCTTGGAGCCGCGTGGCGGCTTGCCGTCTTCCCGCAGCACGACGTCGCTTTCGGCGCCCTCGGCTGGTTTCGGACGATCGACCGTAGTTGAGGATCGCGCCACTTCTATGTTCTCCTAATTCCACGCCGTCGGCGGCGAGTTAAAGCTGTCATCGTTTGGCATGATATCTCGGCGCAGGGACGGCTTGCACGTGCGCGCGGACCTTGTCGAGCAAGTCGATGAGGTTCCGTTTCTCCGCATCGTCGAGGCAATCCATGATTTTTAGTACGTAGCCGAAGTGCTGCGGGACGAAATTACGCATGAATCGGATGCCGC
The DNA here is from genome assembly GCA_030853635.1 of Vulcanimicrobiota bacterium. Lineage (GTDB taxonomy): Bacteria > Vulcanimicrobiota > Vulcanimicrobiia > Eremiobacterales > Eremiobacteraceae > Mawsoniella. The sequence continues at coordinate 2,064 of JALYUR010000050.1, forward strand.
GCTCGGTGAGCTGCGCCAGGACCATCCGGCGATCTTCCGGATGGTGGATACGCCGCACTAGACCATCGGCGACGAGGCCGTCGATAAGGCCGGTGATGTTAGGCCGCGTGACGACGAGATACTCGCCGATGTCGGACAACGCCATCGTGTGCTCGGCGGCCACATCCAGCGCCATCAAAACGTTAAGGCGACCGCCGGTCAAGTCGACTTGCCTGAACGCGTCCTCCAGGACGTTTTGGATGGCGCAGGAAGTGCGCTTGAGCGTCAGCCACGCGTCGACCGCCCGGATAACGTCTTTGCTGTAAGGCTCGCGGCGGTCCCGCAACGCCCTGCGGACGCGGTCGAGCGCGTCGGGAATCGGTGGTTGTTTCAAACTCATGATGCTTTAGCGGTTTATTATAAAGTTAACCGCCTAACTTGTCAAGGGGCCCTGACTAGGGGTTATTTACAGGGCCCTCGTCAGGCATCACCCAACTACCTGATGTGCGCTCGCTCAGCCGTTTAAGTAAAACGGCGTTGATGGCTTAGGCCTTTGGAAGAATAAAGAGCGACTCCCCCAACGGCCGCTCTTAACTTCTTTATGGGGCAGGATATCTTTTGGGTAGACCGCCCTAGAGCTCGAGCCTGCCTTGGCGCAGCCTGACGCGGGTGGACGTCATCTCGTCCTTGCGACGAGCTATCTCGATTGCGGTCCGAGTATCCGCATGACTTCAGGCGCACCAACAAGCGCAATCGCAAGGAATGGTTCTCGCAACGTGGCACGGGGGTCGCCGCGTACCCTGAGGGAAACAAAAAGAAGCGCCCGCTCCCTGAGGGCACCGACAAACGGCCGGACTTCGACAAGATGAATTTGATATGCGCCGGTCTTTGATATTAAGCGCTAACGAAAACATGAGTCTGATCAAAGCTAGGAAGCTACCGGCTTTCCTAGAATGACGTGCTCGTACTAGGAGGTGCAGTCATGTATCGAATTATTTTGGCCATGTTGCTCCTAGGGATGATGACCGCGAAGACCCCTGCGTCGACCACGATGCCGGGGGGAGCCAATCAAATCGTCGGCGTTTCCGGCGGTATGAACAAAACGCTGTTCAATGGCCTGATTCGTTGGAAGATGACGACGATTCGTGAAGCACTGCCTTCCGATCGGCTGGGCGATCCGCACCAAGGAATGAGGTGGCTTGTTTTTTTGGCCCGTTGCAGCAATGGCTCTCACTCCACCTACATCGGGGTTCCCCAGTTAACGCTGACGGACGCTCAAGACAATAGCTATCATAGCGCGGACTCCAACACGTCGCCGGCGCCGGTGGATGTAATTCAAGGCCAGCCATGGCAGGAGCGAATGGCCGTCGAGGTTCCTCCTGAATTCGTTCCGCTTAAAGCGGTGATCACCGACCCCTCTAACGCTAGTCGGTTTAAGGCATTCCGAATCGCGATCACTTCCAAGGACCTACCCAACAGCGAACCGCCGTCGCCAACCCCCTCCGCAAGTCCCTAAACAGGCGGGGACATCAAATAGGTGACATGACGATCCGGCCGGTTACCTAAGACGGACGTCTGAACTAAACTGCCCGTTCGACGGACGTCACCTTCAAAAACCGTCTAATGAGTTGTCCAGTAATGTTGGCAACGTTTAATTTCGTCTAGCCAAAACGCCAATTCATCACCGGTATCAAATCCAATCTCCTGACACATACGAATGAAGCCGCGAGATGGTCCAGATTCGTTGTCGCCTTTAACGAGAGCTGACAGGAGAGGACGATCGTTTAACCATTCTTCTACGGACACTTGCCCGAGCAGATACCCCAGCTGGCTGCTACGAAGTATCCCGTCCGGCCAATCAATGGCACTAACGTTGTCTGTAAGCGCTCTATAAGTTTCGAGGTCGGATCAGGGTTCAAAGGGACCGACGTCGCACAGGTTCTCACACGTGTCGTCGGGCACCGCGGAAAGCCGAGCTTCATTCGCTGCGACAACGGCCCCGAATTCGTATCCAAGGCGCTCGATCAGTGGGCGTACTGGAACAAAGTCGAACTCGACTTCTCGCGGCCGGGAAAGCCCACAGATAACGCGTTCTGCGAGTC
>JALYUR010000088.1 GCA_030853635.1 Vulcanimicrobiota bacterium
CAGATGAACCGTACCCAAGCTGATGTCTAAGTTCATCCGTCCGAGGGTAAAATACCTATCTTATCGGCCATCGATGGTGCTCAAGTTAGGATACAAGGACCCATGATTTGGGTGTTGCGCCAAAGAGGTTCCCGACGAACATCTGGTCTAAGTCCAGTATTAGGCCCATAGGTAAAGTGAGTCGTTCTTGGAGAACACCTAATGTCTTACCTGCGTACATCTTACTCGCGGCTGACTTCTTTGAAGTCGCGTTCCCTGGTGTGGCTGCAAAGCATACGCCATAGCAAAGTCGAGCGTCAACTGCGGGCGCGCTATCCCGACATTCGCATATCGGAAGGCGTCATCGTAAAAGGCGTCCACAAGCTTTTTGCCGGGAAGGGCCTGTTACTTGACGTTCGCGCGTATTTGAACTGCGCCGGCGGGGACTGGAACAACGGCTCCGGTTACATAAGGGTTGGCGACAACGTTGAAATCGGTCCATACAGCGTTTTATGGGGTGCCGGCGGGATCACGATTGGCGACGATGTGCACATAGGGGCACATGTCAGCATTACCGCTCATGAAGCGAAGCAAATCGATCCGAGAAACTTGAATGTTTTCAAGCCGCTAGAAATGGAGTTTGACCCGGTCATAATCGAAGATCATGTGCTGGTATGCTCGGGCGCTGTCATCATACCGGGCGTCACCATCGGCCATCACGCAATGATCGGCGGAGGCGCCGTCGTCACGAAGAATATACCGCCGTACGCCCTGGCCGTGGGCTGCCCCGCTCGAGTGATTCGATTTAGCAACGCTGAGGACGCGCCGCAAGACTTAGGTTCGACAAAGGCTTTGGCCAACGCCACCTAAGCGGCCGGCTCCTCATACATAAGCCGGCTTAGGGACCTTTGCCGCAGCCAGGAGAGACCTCTGGCCTCCGAACAATCGCATATCAAGCCGTTCTAACCCTACATGGAACTTCTACGCAAAGGCATGGGCGGCTATGCAACATCAGTGTGCATACTGTTGGCGCTAGCTCTATCATCCTGCGGCGGAGGCGGCAGCGCCATCGGTCCCGCCGGAATCACGGGTGCTTCCCATCCGCTGAACACCCCTACCGTTGGACCGTCGGCATCTGCGAGTACGACACCGTCGCCCTCAGGCAGCCCAATAGCCACTCCGCGCTCCACCGCGACACCTTCGGGTAGTCCGCCAACTTCCGCGCCGACGCCTTCGCCAAGCTCACCAGCTCCGACCCCAACCCCTTCGGCTTCGGCGCCGGCTCCGAACCCAACGCCGACTCCGGTGTTGTTGTTACGCGGCCACGTCTTGGGCCAAGATAGCCTGGGGGACGGTGATACCGCATCGGGCGGTCAGAACAAACAAAGCGTGGACGGAATTCCATGCGCTCCCATGGCGACGACGTATCACATCCATGCCCACTTGAGCTTTTTTGTCAACGGATCACGCCTGGCCATTCCCGACGTCATCGGTTTCTACTATCCTGGCGCCGAGTTTAACGGCTTCACGGACACAGCCAGGTGCGTATATTACCTGCACACCCATGATGCGGACGGCTACATCCATATGGAGGCGCCGTCGGTCATGCAGTTCACGCTCGGTCAGCTGTTCGACATCTGGGGCGAACCGTTGTCGAGCACCGGTATCGCCGGTTTCTCGGGCAGCGTCATGGCGTATACCGCGACGGCTCCGTCGGGCTTTCGCTCGACGTCCGGGCCGTTCAGCCAATATCTCGGCGACCTCCGCTCGCTCCAATTGACGTCGCACGAAGAAGTCGCCATCGAAGTCGGCCCGACGTTTGTAGTCCCACCCGCCATACCTGCCGTCGTCTTCGATACCTACTACTAGCTGCAGCCGCGAGAATGATGCCGCGCCTCGATCCTCATGGCGTAAACGACTCGTTGATCGCCAGCGGCACGTTGTTATTGTCATAGCCGCCCACGGCATATATCGCACTGCCCACGACGCCGGCTGCCAGGGCCAGGCGCGCCACGCTCAACGAGGGCTTTGCGCTCCAGGCGTTAGTCGTGGGATCGTATCCATTGACCGAGCTGAGAGCACCGCTGTTGTTGATGCCGCCCATGGCATAGAGGGTTCCGCTTAGAGTGGCGGCGGCCAGGAAGTAACTCGGTGCGGGCATCGGAGCCTTTGCGACCCACGTGTTCGTCGAAGGATCGTAGCCATCGACCGTGGCGAGCGCTACGAAGCTGCTCCCGCTGTCTTTTACTCCACCGATCGCATACAGCAAGCCGTTGACGACACCGGCCGCTGGCGCGTAGCGCGCCGTCGGCATCGCCGCCTTGGTCGTCCAAGCATTCGTCGAAGGGTTGTACGCTTCGACGGTTTTCAAATAGCCGCTGTGATTGAAGCCGCCGACCGCGTAAAGAATGCCGTTCAGCACGCCCGCGGCAAGGTAACAGCGAGCCGTCGGCATCGGCGCTTTAGCGCTCCAACCGTTGGTCGCCGGGTCGTACGCCTCAACCGTGCTTAGAAAGCCGCTGGCGCCGCATCCCCCGACGGCGTAGAGCACGCCGTTTATGACGCCGGTTGCTAAACCATAGCGTGCCGTCGGCATCGGCGCTTTAGCCGACCACAGGGCCGCCGAAGGATCGTAGGTTGCCAGAGTGTTCAAGACGTTTACTCCGTTGTCGCTTCCGCCGACCGCGTATAGTACGCCGTTGATAGACCCGGCGGCCAACAGGCCTCGGGCCGCGGCCATCGGTCCCGCCGTGGCCCAATTCCGTTGCGGCGCCGTCGGCGTCAGCGTCGCGCTTTTTACGGCACTGGCCGGCACGCCGGCAGCCGACGCGGAGAAGGTTGCGCTGCCCCCAGGAATCGGCCGGCCGTTGTAGGCTAATTTTACCGTCGCGGATGGATCGCCGAGATTGAGAGTCGACAAGCTCGTGCCGCCGGATTTGTCGGTGTTCGTCAAGGCGATCGGGCCGTTGTCGTAAATGCCGGGGCCGATGATGACGTTGCCGTCAGCATCCATCGCGTCGACCGTTAGCCCGATGCTCAGCGCTGTACCCTGGCGCGGGGCTGGATTTGACAGCGCGAGCTGGA
>JALYUR010000094.1 GCA_030853635.1 Vulcanimicrobiota bacterium
AGCGTCTCTTACCACAAGAGCCAATGCGTAGAGCTAGCAACCAACCTTGCTGGTAGCCCGGCACCCAGTAAGACTCAGGGAGGTACGGTACTCCGTCCTCATCACAGTCGGCAGCTCTTACAAAATGCATTTCGGAGGGCGACAAGTTGACATCGACATCCCAATTGTCTGAATAGAACTCGCTGCGAAATGTTGTCCCCGGTGCACGATTAACATTGTACCAATAGCGTTGCAGACGCAATCGTCGAACGTTTGTTAGCGTAATGCGCTCAACGGCTTCGGAAACTTCGCCGCTATGTAGCCCGGTTTCCGGATCGAATCCCCTCACGAGTATTAAGGAGACGTCGATTGTCGGGTTATCTTTAGATTTCGCTGTCCCGGCGTGGACATTACCGAACCACGCGAGACGATAGGCGTATCCTTCGGGCGGCACCGGTAACGAAAGAGGCACGCAGCGCCATTAGCACGACGTTGTGGATGATTACTGCTGTCTATTGTAAATTTGTACCACCTTCTGTAATTGACACCCGGCCGCGGAACCGCACCGCCGCCAACGAGGGCGTTTGCGCTGACGGTATGATGGGGGGCGCGAAACGGGCGATCGGTTATCAAGCGCGACTTGTGTTCCAAGAGCCCGCTCACGCTGTACAGTTTCGTTACTTCCAGCGCCTCTTCGGGGGCCATCGAAGGCAGGATTGACGGCAAGCGGCGCGCGAGCATGGTCTTGCCGCTGCCAGGAGCTCCGACCATCAGCAGATTGTGGCCGCCGGCCGCGGCTACTTCCATGGCGCGTTTGGCGCCCTCTTGACCTCGCACGTCTTCGAGATCCTCGGCGTAGGTCTTAGTCCGGGCTGGCCTCCGGGCGCTGCCGCAAGAGGGAACGGCGGCATCTCCAGCGCCGAGCGCGATGTCGACGGCTTGTCGGAGCGTGTGCACCGGATACAAGCTCAAGCCGTCGACCAGCGCCGCCTCGGCGAGGTTGTCGGCAGGCAGCACGAGCTTGGCGAAGCCCGCCATCTTGACCCCGATCGCTATCGGTAACACGCCGCCGACTGCCTTGACGGCGCCGTCAAGTGCAAGCTCGCCGATGACGATGATGTCCGCCAGTTTCTTCGGATCGATCTGGCCATCCATGGCGAGGATGCTCAAGCCAAGCGCGACGTCGAACGCCGCCCCGGCCTTGCGCACGTTGGCGGGAGCCAAATTGACGACCACTTTGTAGGTCGGGAACAAGAAGCTGGACGACCTGATCGCCGCATTGACGCGCTCCTTGGACTCCTGAATCGAGCGGTCGGCGAGGCCCACGATGTGAATTCCGGCCTCGGCGGTCGGCAGGCCGACGACTTCTACGCGCACCACGTAGGCGTCGATCCCGCGCACGGCGGCGGAGTAGCCGATGGCTAGCACTTTAGGCGACATCACGCCGGCTGACGCTAGGGTCAACAACCGGCGATGACAACGCGAGGAGTTCCAAGCTTTGCGCCCAAAGGCCGCTTGCGTCGAACGCCGCCTCATCGGATAAAGCCTAGCTTAATACTACGTAGTAACTTTATGCACATATCCACACTCCAGGGCGTCCTCGATGTGGATAGAACGCATGACCGCAAGGCGCCGCGCCCCCCCTTTCCTTCGGGAGCGTACCGCTGTTCGAGCTAGCAGGCAGCCGCAAGGAGAAAGCTATTGGCTACCAAGCCCATGTTTACCGGCTTCGCCGCCGCCGCCGTGCTTTTGGCATGCGTATCCTGCGGGACGCACGCGAAGCAGTCAGCCGCCGTGGGGAACAAAACGATCGGTGTCTCGCTGCTCGACCTTCAGGCGCAGTTCTATCAGGCGATGGAAGCAAGCATGAAAAGCGAAGCAGCCAAGTTCGGTTACAGCATCTCAATCGTCGATGCCAACCGCGACCAGGCCCGCCAAACATCGCAAGTCGATGACTTCATCAGCCGCCACGTCGATGCGATCGTCTTGGCGCCGGCGGATTCCAAAGCGGTCGGTTCGGCTATAGTCGAGGCCAACAATGCCGGCGTTCCCGTGTTTACGGCCGATATCGCGAGCACGGCGGTCAAAGGGACGGTAGTGTCTCACATCGCTTCCGACAATCTGCAAGGCGGCAAAGTCGCCGCGGACCTGCTCGGTAAAGCCCTGCCGACTGGGGGGTCGATTGCCATCATCGATCAGCCCGAAGTGACGTCCGTGCAGGATCGCGTCAGGGGATTCAAGGCTGAGTTGGCTGCCAAGTATCCCGCCTTGAAGATCGTGGCCGATCAGACGGCAGGGGGCGAACGGGCGCGCGCATCATCGGTCGCCGACAATCTGCTTCAGCAGTACCCGCAACTGGCCGGCATCTTCGGCATCAACGACGACTCGGCACTCGGTGCGTTGAGCGCAGTGCAATCCGCCGGCAAGACGGGCAAGATAAAGATCGTCGGATACGATGCCAATCCGGAGGCCCGCAAAGCGATCGACGCCGGCAACATGGTCGGCGATCCGCAGCAGTTTCCCGACCTCATCGGCAAACTTACGATCGACGCGATCCACGATTACTTCAACGCTAAGAAGCCGGCCAAGCGCATTCCTGTGACCGTCGGGTCTTACACCGCGCGCCCCCGTTAAGGCAGACGGCGCAGAGCGCATCGTGGTCTCGGACTCAAGCTCAGCCAAAGCGCCGCCATATCTAGCACTGCGGGGCATAGTGAAGTCGTATCCCGGAGTCAAAGCGCTCGAAGGAGTCGATTTCGATGTTCGGCCGGGCGAAGTGCATGCGCTCGTCGGCGAGAACGGCGCCGGGAAGTCTACGCTGGTCAAGATACTGGCGGGGGCCGTAACGGCGGACGAAGGGTCGATCGCGATCGACGGAACGCCCGTGACGCTGGCCGGCCCCAAAGCCGCGCAGACTTTAGGCATCGCGGTCATTTACCAGGAGTTCAACCTAGTACCGGCGCTGAGCGTGGCGCAGAACATCATGCTCGGCCGCGAACCGATGCGCGGTCCGAGCATCGACGAGAGAGCGTTGGTCGCCCGTGCCGACGCTGCTCTCAAGCGCCTGGGGGTGAGCCTGCCGCTGGCTGCGCGGGTCTCGGAGCTTTCCGTTGCCCAGCAGCAGATGGTCGAGATCGCCAAAGCTCTCGCCGTCAACGCTCGGGTCATCGTCATGGACGAGCCGTCGGCCGCATTGAGCGGCCACGAGGTGGATCGCCTTTTTACCATCATCCGCACTCTGCAGCGCGAAGGCGTCGGGGTCGTCTACATCTCGCATCGAATGGAAGAAATTTTCGCTATCGCGGACCGGATCACGGTATTGCGCGACGGTCGTTACATCGAAACGCGCGCCGCTGCGCAGCTGCGCCCCGACGACGTCATTCGGCTGATGGTCGGCCGCACGCTCGACGCCCATTTTCCGTCGCTTTCGTCCGCTGCCCCCCACGAGCGGCCGCGCTTGAGCTTGCGTGACGTTTCGACCCCCGGCCGGCTCGTCGATGTCTCTTTGGACGTCTATCCGGGCGAAATATTAGGCATCGCCGGCCTGGTCGGCGCGGGCCGCACGTCGCTGCTGCGCGCAATCTGCGCCGCCGACCGCTTTGCCGCCGGAACGATGGAGCTGGACGGCCGGCAGGTAAGACTTCAACACCCGGCCGCAGCGATCGCCGCTGGTCTTGCGCTGGTCACCGAGGACCGCAAGGGTCAGGGTTTGGTTTTGGGCATGAGCGTGCGGGAAAACGTCACGCTGCCCCACGTTGACCGTTTCGTGCGCCTGGGCCGCATCGACCGCAGGGAGGAGACTGCGGCGGTCGCCAAGCTTGCGGCCGAACTTCGTATCCGCGCGCCTTCCATCGAACAGGTCGTGCGCAATCTCTCGGGTGGAAACCAACAGAAGGTCGTGCTGGCGAAATGGCTGCTCGAACGCGCAACTCTCATCTGCTTCGATGAGCCGACCCGCGGGATCGACGTCGGAGCTAAGGCCGAGATATACGCGCTGATGGCCGAATTGGCCGCTCGGGGGACGGCGATCATCATGGCCTCTTCGGAACTTCCGGAGGTGCTGGGCATGTCAACCCGAGTGGCGGTTATGCGAGCCGGGCGCATTGTAGCGACGTTTGGGCGCGGCGAAGCCACCCAAGAATCGGTCATGCGCCTGGCTACGGGCGCTACGGCGGCTTAGATGGCCCCGGGGGCCGGCGGCCTCGGAGTGGTCAAGGCCGCCCAAGAAAGCGCTGCTAAACGCCGCGTGGCGCTCGCACGCGGCGGCGGCCTCACGGTCGGCTTGCTCGGGCTGTTGATCGTGCTAAACGTCGCGACTCACGGCAACTTTCTCGCGCCGGGAAACGTCATCAACATTTTGCGCCAAATCGCGGTAAACGCAATACTGGCGGTCGGTCAAACCTTCGTCATCATCACGGCCGGCATCGATCTTTCGGTCGGATCGCTGATCGCTCTGACCGCAGTCCTTATGGCTGCCGCCTTAAGCGCTTTTTCTGGGGCGCCTTATCTTGGGCTGCTGGCGGCCGTGGTCGTCGCACTCGGCGTCGGCGCCGCAGCCGGCGCGGTGAACGGCTTCCCGGTCGTTAAGTTCAATCTGCCGCCGTTCATCACGACCCTGGCGATGATGTTGATGGCGAGGGGGCTGGCGTTTTTAGCGACCGGGGGCCGGCCGGTGGAAATAGATAACAGCGTCTTCAGCGTCGCGGGCAGCGGCTTTCTCCTGCCGGGCCTGGGCCGTCTGATCAAAATCCCGGGGATTCCCACGCCTGTGCTCATCATGCTCGCCGTCGTGCTTTTGGGCAGCTACTCGCTGACTCAGACGCGCTTCGGGCGCTACGTCTACGCGATCGGAGGCAACGAAGAGGCCGCGCGCCTCTCCGGCATTAACGTCTTCGCTACGAAGCTGGGCGTTTACGTCGTATCCGGCGCACTAGCGGGCCTGGCCAGCCTGCTGTTGACCGCGCGACTGAATTCGGGCATCCCTCAGTCCGGCCAAGGCTACGAGTTGCAGTCGATCGCCGCCGTCGTCGTTGGCGGCACGTCGCTCATGGGTGGCCGCGGATCCATCGGCGGAACGTTTGTCGGCGCGCTTCTCATCGGCATGCTGTACAATCTGATGAATCTCCTCAACATCCAATCCTACGCCCAAGAAGTTGTGCTGGGAGCGGTCATTCTCGCGGCGGTTCTGCTCGACGAATTCCGCAAGCGGTATTTCGCTCGATGAAGCAAAAACGCCGTCCTCGTCGTCTTAGGTAAAGGGCATGGGCGAACAAGGCTACGACCGCGTCGATCCGCTGATCAGCCGTTGGAAGAAGTTCACCGCCGGCGCCGACGCGGTGCGGCTTTCCGCCGTCGAGCATTCACCGACGTCTGAGCTGCAGCGGCTGATCAAGGAGTTCGATGAAGTGCACGACGACGTCGCGGTCGCGATCGAGACGCTTGAGTCTAAGTATGGAGTGGCCGAGACAGGAGACATCGGCGCGGACGTCGTTCCGCCGGCCGATGAGCTGGCGCGGCACCGCTGTCTGATCGCGCTGGGTCAAGCGTACGGCGAAGCGGTGGACGAAATCGCCGACCGCGAAGGCGCCGGTGAGGTCTAAGTCCTTGGCCAAAGCCGGCCCACCGGCCGGGGCGGCTGTTCTTGGGGAGGCGGCACGTTGAACATAGAAGGCTTTTCACCGGAGCCCGAAACGCCAATCAGCACGTCGGTCTCGGTCTGGGTCGTTACGTATTCGATGGCGCGCGCCAACGGCGCCCCCGCATAGCTGTCTTCGCGGAAAGTTCCCATGACGATCAGCCGCGCGTTTTCCTGACGCGCTGCGGCGATGATGGCGGGGCCGGCTTGACGGTCGCGAATCGTTCGAGTCGTGATTTCGATTCCCGCTTTGCGTCCGATCTCCGTCGCCGCGGTAAGCTTTTCGAGAGCTTGGCGCTCCTGTTGTGGCAGCTCCGCTCCGATGGGCAGCGTCATCGGCACCTCGATGACGTAGATGGCCACGAGCTCGGCATGTTGGCCTTTAGCCATGCGCACGGCCAAAGCCATCAGGACTTCACTCTTTATATCCGCTGAGAACACCACCAAAATATCGCCCGCGATGTTCTTGGCCAGCCGGTCAGCGTCAGCCGCCATTCGCACCGTGCGGCTGGAAGGCGGGTGCAGCATCCACGAGATCGTGGCTGCGATAGCGCACAGTATCGCGCCGGCGGCGAAGACGCCCGCCACGTGCATCAGCCGGAACCGGCGGCCCGCAGCGCGCGCAGATAGATGACGCCACGCCAAGCGGCTGCGGTGCACAGCAGGGCGCATACGGCCAAAGCGCCGGCGCTGTGGACGTCCAGCGGCAAAGCCCGCTCGAGGCGGACGAAGGCCACGCCCGCGCACAGCGCCATGGCAAACGAAGTGAACGCTTTGTAACGAGCGCGAGACAGCATCAGCATTGGTGGCGGCGGTCCCTTCGGGCCCGCCGACTCGCGCTCCTCGACCGGTTTATCCTAAGCGCTACGCGAAGGCAGCCTTGAAATGCGTCATGTCGGTTCGGCGCGCCGTCTGCATGACCGCGATCACATCGAACCGGACCCGGCCGAACACTTGGCCCGAGTAGGCGAGGTACTCCTGGGCCGCTTTGCGCACGCGCGCCTGCTTCAGCGCTGTCACGGCCTCGATTGGAGAGCCCCGGGATAGACTGCTGCGCGTCTTGACTTCGACGAAGACCAGCGTCCCGCCGTCGATCGCGATCAGATCCACCTCACCGCCCCGGCAGCGGAAGTTCCGCTCCAAGATGTGGTAGCCGCGTTCGCGCAGCAACGCCTCTGCCGCCCGCTCGCCTTGGCTTCCCGCCGTCTGCGGCTGGCCGGTCTTCGTCACAAAAGCATGCCGTCGTAAGCAAGCGCTAGCGTCGGCGCCAACACCGGTGCGAACGACCGGCGGTGCTCGGGGCACGGCCCCTGTCTGGCAAGCGCCGCCAGGTGCTCGGCGGTGCCGTAGCCCTTGTTTTGCGAGAAGTTGTAGCCGGCGTGCGCGGCATCAAGCAGGGCCATATGCTCGTCCCGGGCCACTTTAGCGATTATGCTGGCGGCGGCGATCGCCGCTGACTTAGCATCGCCGTCGATGATCGACTCTTGGGGATACGGGCAGCCCGGGATCGAGACGGCGTCCACCAGCACCCGGCATGGCGCCTGCGAAAGCGCGCCGAGGGCTCGGCTCATGGCCAGTTTCGTCGCGCCGAGGATATTGACCCGATCGATTTCTGCCGAAGTGGCCCAGCCAAGTGCATAACAGACGGCTTGAGCCCGGATCGCTTCACTCAGATGCGTGCGGCGCAATGCGGACACGATCTTGCTGTCGTTGAGATGTTCGAGATAAAGCGGCTGTGCGATCACGACGGCGCAAGCGGCGACGGGTCCCGCCAGCGGTCCGCGACCGACTTCGTCGACGCCGCAGACCAAGGTCGCGCCGCTATCCCAAGCGGCCCGCTCGAAAGTGTGCAGCCGGCGGAGGCGGCGCCGCTCGGTCGGCGTCATGTCTTTTTCATGGTGGATAGCTCGAATGTCACGCGGCCCAGCGCCCCCGACCGGAACGCCGCGATCAGCAAGCGCGCCGCAACGGCGCGGTCGAGTTCGCCTCCGCGCTTGAGCTTCCCCCGCAGGGCTGCAAACGCGTCGAGGTCAAGCGTCGGGGCAAGCCGGGGGCTGCAGGCGGCCGCCCAAGAACGGAAGCCTTCGACGACATCTTCTGGCTCGTAAGCCTGTTCGGGCAGGACGCCGCATAACGCCAGCTGCCAAGCGGCTTGCGCTGACACGATACGCGGAGGCAGCAGTCCCGGTGTGTCCAGGATGTCGGCATGGGAGCCCAACCGGCGCCACTCGATCCGACGCGTCGCGCCCGGTCGGTCCTGCACGAAGGCGCGCTTTTCGCGCGCCAGCGCGTTGAGTACCGACGACTTGCCCGTGTTCGGCGCGCCGACCACCGCGACGCGCACCCGAGAGCGCCGTGCGATGCCACAGAGAATTGCACTCCGCAACGCCGCGAGCGAGCGCGGGCTCTTTGCGGTACCGGCAAAAGCGGTGGTGCCCTCGGTCGCAAGGCGCTCGACCCATCGCTGGGTTTCATGCGGGTCGGCCAGATCGGCGCGGTTGAGCAACACGTACGACGGCTTGGCAGATATTTTGGCGTGGCCTGCGGCGACACCGGTGCTGTGCGGCACTCTGGCGTCACGCACTTCTACGAAAACGTCGATCATGTCCGCGGCCGCGTACAAGGCCCGCAACCCGGCCGCCATGTGGCCGGGAAACCAAGAAGCGGCGGCCGGCGATTTAGCGGATACTCTTGACATCGCGCAACGGCCATACGACGAACCGGGCACGCCCGACGATAGCGGACCTGCTGACGGGTCCGAACGTGCGCGAGTCGTCAGACTCCGGGCGGTTGTCGCCGAGCATGTAGTACGCATCGCGACCCAGTCGGACGACGCTCGGGCCGGTCGAGCGGCTGGGCACCGGCGCGCCGCTCGATCGCGTTGCGTCGATGAGCACCGCACCGTGCGCTAAACGCACGACCTCACCCGGCAGACCGACGACCCGCTTGAGGAACAGCTCGCGGCCCTCGCCGGCGGCATGCGTGAAGGCGACGATATCCCCGCGGCCTATCGAGTGCAGCCTGGCGTCCCGCAGCGGCGTTACGCCGCCACCCGGCGGGGCTAGGCGCAAATCGTACGCCAACGTGTCGATCATGACCCGATCGCCTTGGTGCAGTTGGGGCTCCATGGACCGGCCTGAAATTTGCGGCACGCGCAGACCCAAGGCGCAAACCAAAATCCCGGCGACGGCTGCTTGGGCGACGAGCGCCGCCGCCCGCTCCACGCGCCGCGACGGCGCAGCCGTGCCCGGTGCCGCCGGCGAAGCGTCCGCTGGCGGGCATTTCCGCGCGGTCGGGCCGGTCACCGGCTGAAGCACTCGAGCGCGCTTTTCGAGCAGCGGCCTGGCGTCCTGCTGATGAATTAAGAGCTAGATGTACTGAGAGCTAACGGATGATGCGGGCGTGCTGCGGCGGCCAGAAAAGCATGAACGCGTGACCGACGAACTGGTCGCGAGCTAAAAAGCCCCACAGGTGGCTGTCGTCGGAATCGTTGCGGTTGTCGCCCAGCATGATGTAGTAGCCGTTGGGCACGCGATCGGGCGACTGCCAAAGGCCTTTCGGCGGGACGCTCGCCTGAGCATCGAGCGGCACGTTGTCCACCACGATCGTGTAGTTCTTCACCGCAAGCTCGTAGTTGGGCCGCTGGCCGGCCGGCAGATAAGGTTCGCTCAGCGCCTTGCCGTTGCGGTAGACGATGCCGTTGTGTATCCGCAATGTATCGCCGGGAGCCGCCATAACGCGCTTGATGAAATCGGTTTGGCCGAGCTGCGGGGGCGGAGCGAACACCGCCACTTGGCCGTCTTGCGGCGCTCCCAGCCGATATTCGATCTCGTTTGCCAGCAGAACGTCGTTGATCTTCAGCGTCGGTTCCATCGATGCAGACGGGATCCAAAACGTTCTGACGATGAAGTGCATGAGCACGAGCGCGACGACGCCCGCGATGATGAACGCGTCGAGGTACTCGCGTATGATGCCGCGTTGCTTGTCGTCTGAAACGGCGACCGGAGCGACCGCGATGACGACGCGCGCAAGCACGAGGACGCCCAAAATGGCGCCGAGGACGTACGGGCTCATGTGCGGCTGGTTATTTCTTTTTTCCTTTGATGCGCGTGGCTTTGCTGCCGATGCGCTCTTGTAGATAGAAGAGTTTGGCGCGCCGCACCAGACCGCGCCGCACGACGTCGATCTTCTCGACGCGGGGCGAATGCAAGAGGAAAGAGCGTTCCACGCCGATGCCGTGCGCGATCCGGCGCACCGTGAAGCTTTCCGAAAGCCCGCCGTGCTTGCGCTCTATGACGACGCCTTCGAAGATCTGGATGCGTTCCTTATTGCCTTCGGTCACGCGCGAGTGTACGCGCACGGTGTCGCCGGCGCCAAAGTCGGATGCGCGCTTGCGCAGCTGCGCCGCGCCGACAACGCTTGCCATGTCCATGAGAATATCGTCCTCGGGGGCCGGCGAAAAAAGCGTCGACCGGTGTGGCGACGCCGCAGTCAACAGCTGTTTGCGAACGGACCAAAGTATAGCACAACGCCAAACAGCCCAGCAAGCGCGTACCCGTTTGCACCTTGACTCAGCTGTCGTCACCGTCGAGCAGGTCTGGGCGCCTTCGGCGCGTCCTCACGCGCGCCTGCCTGCGACGCCAGCGTACGATGCGCGCATGGTCTCCGCTGAGCAATATCTGCGGGACACGCAATCCCCGAAACATCGACGGTCTAGTATAATGCGGCCAATCCAGCGCGCCGGCCGAAAAAGAGTCGTCCTGCGCACTGGCGGGGCTGATCACGTCGGGCACGAGCCTCACGCAAGCGTCGACGAAGGCTAGAGCCGGTATTTCGCCGCCGGTCAACACGAAGTCGCCGAGCGACATCTCGGCGGCCTCGACGATTTGGAAAAGCCTTTCGTCGATACCCTCGTAGTGCCCGCAGACGATGATGACGCGCTCGTGGCCAGCCAGCCAACGAGCCGCGCTCTGATCGAAGCGCCGTCCGGCCGGCGACGGGACGATGATTTGGCACCCCGGGGGAACGGTCAAAGTGGGCCCTAGCAGCGTCTCGAGGCAGGCGACCAGCGGCTCGAGCCGCAGCACCATGCCCGGTCCGCCGCCGTATGGGGCGTCATCGGCACGGCGGCCAGCCGGCACCCAAGCGCGAAGGTCATGCACGCTGACCTTAACCGCGCCGCTGCGTTGTGCCCGGCCGATGATGCTGCCATCGAGGATCGGGCCAAGGAATTCCGGGAATAGCGTGACGATGTCTACGTGCATGGGGCGCGCGTTTCGCGATGGCTGAACGTTCACCATACAAGCTCGGCCTGGCTGCATTCGAAAGTGCCGACGACCTCGCAGCGATGCGCTGCTTCACGGAAGCCGTGGCCCTCGGCGATCAGCCGGTGGCCGCGCTTTGCAAGCGCGGCGTCTGCCGAGTACGCATCGGAGACACTGCCGGGGCCGTTAAAGATTTCCTCGCGGCGCTGGATCGAGACCCTCGCTGCGTCTCAGCGATCGTCAATTTGGGCAGCCTAGCGTTGGACGCAGGACGTTTGGAAGAAGCGCAAAGCAGGTTCCAGACGGCTGTCAACATCGATCACCGCCATGCGGCGGCGCATCACAATCTAGGCGTCGTCTTGCGCCGCCGCGGCCGGCTAGCGCAAAGCGTGCGCGAGCTGCGGCTTGCAACGCGGCTCGACGCTGACGCCGCTGGACTGGCCACGCGTCTCAAGTTTTGGAAGAAGTGACCTCTACGACATCGCGGTCCGTTATGTTCTGCAGGTACTCGAAAAGCTGTGGCAGCGTGATGCGCTCAAGCGCCGTCGCCTTGACGGACTTCTCGTCCTCACCCTCGTCGCGCAAGTAGTAACGCACTTCGAAGTCTGCGCCTTCGTCGGCATAAAAAGCTACCGCGAAACTCTTATCCGGGTTGTCGTCGTAAACCCGCATGGCATGAGGGTTGATGATTTCGACGGAGTGGCTTGGATTGTTCCCGTCGAAGACCGTGATAAGAAGCTCGCTGGTTCCTCGCACTTCGATGGAGCCGACCGAAAACGCGTTCTTAACCGAATAGTGCTGCTGAGAACGGCGCTGGCGGGCCGACATCTCGTAGAAGACGTGATGTCCTACGAAGCGCGCTAAGATCTTCTTCAACGCCGGCAAAGAAGCTAGCGGCTCTTCGCGTTGCCCCCTCGTGTAGATGATCTTCACAATCGCCTCGGCTAAGGAGGAGCCGTCCTCCCGTACATCGACGAGGACGAACGGGACGCGCCGACCAAAACTTAGCGGGTATGAGACAAAACTCATGCTGAGTCCGTCGGACACAGCGCTTATCTTCGTCGTTGCGCTCTTGCTTTTCGGGCCTGAACAAATGCCCAAAATCGCGCGTCAAGTGGGCGAGCTGATGCGCAAGATGCAGTCGACGACTCAGTCCTTCATGCTCGAGATGGAAAGGAGCGAAACCACGGACGAAGCGCGGGTCGACAGCGAGCCTCCAGATGGTCCGCCCTTAGGAGATCAGCCGCCGGCCTCGCAGCCCCCGCAGGCCGGCTCAGCCGGCCGATAAACCGGTCAGCCGCCTCCACAAGATGACGACTTTCCAAACATAGCGTACCGTTTCGTCGTACGGCGGCACTCCGCGGTAGCGGTCGACCGCGCCAGTTCCCGCGTTGTAGGCGGCGATCGCATCGACGTACCGGCGCTGAAGCTCTAAGCCCGAGTAATGCTGCACATCTTGGCGCAGCGTCAAAACCGTGCCTCGGATGTTTTGATCGATGTCTTCCGGATCGCTGAGACTGTCGCCGGCGGCCGTGGCCGGCATCAACTGGCCTAAACCGATCGCCCCGGCCTGGCTGCGCGCGGTCCTGTCGAATCCGCTTTCGGTGGCGACGATCGCTACGACCAGCCGCGGATCGACTCCGGCCAATCGGGCCTCGCGGCCGATCGCGATCACGATACGGCTGGCTTCTGCGGCACCGATGCCGGGATTGAAGTAGCGAATGGCGGCTACGTAGGCGCGCCCCGCTTGGTTTAGCGGCGCTCCGGCCGGCTGGAAAGCCGCAGCCGGTCGGCCGGCGCCGGCCAGCAAGAGGCAGCCTGCAAGAATCCCGGCGAATGCGCGCACTAAGGCATTATCGGCCGATGCGCACGGCCTGCCTATGCGGCCAGCCGTCTACAGTTTTAGTTGCGACCGCACGTCGGCGACTTTGTCTTCGACGAATTTGCTCACGGATTCTCTGATCGCTTGCTTCTGGCTGTCTTCGAGCCGGCTGTAGATCATGTACCCGACCGACGCGACGGCCGCGCCGATGACGCCCGCCATCAGCGTACGTTTGCCCTCGCTGCCGTTGCTTGAGTCGTCGATACGGTTGGCGTCTGCGAAATCTTCGCTGGGCGGCGCTGTGACGTCGGTCATCGAGTTCATGGTTGCTCCTTTGCCGTTGCGGCGCGTTGAGTTGTGGTTACCTTAACATACCCAGGATAGGAGCGGGCTATCGCGCGCAGGCCTGACAACGCCGTCTCGAGCACCGCCGCGGCCGGCGCGCCACCGCCGCGAGAGCGGAGGACAAAATCCTCCGCTGGCCGATCGATGAGCTCGACGCTGGCGCCGCAATGGCGCTTGAGGCCGAAAGCGGCGGCAAAAGCCAAAGCGCTCACGGCGGCGCACACGATATCGTTACCGCGCTGGGCGAAGCCCGCATGGCCGCTGATCCGTAGCTCGTGCAAGCGACCTCCGCGGCGTCGGCCCGTCACGCTCAACGGTGACCTAGGGGATAAGGATCTTTTCAATCCGCAGTTCGGTCATCGGCTGCCGGTGGCCGTTACGCGTTCGAATGCGCTTTTTGGGCTTGTAATGGAAGACGGTGATCTTGCGGTCCTTAGCCTGGCGGACGATGCGCGCCTGTACGCTTGCCGTTAGCAGACGGTCTTGCGCCGTAATGAGCTCTCGGCCGTCATGGACCAGGAAAACCCGTCCGAATACCACCTGCTCGTCGCGGTCGCCGCGCAGGCGGTCGATGCGGATCAGCTCCCCCTCATGGACCCTGAGCGCTCGGCCGTTGGCTTCGATGACGGCATACATTGTTACGGGTGGTCCCTCGCGTCAGATTAGAGGCAAATCGAGCTTCGAATCGTAACACAGAAGGCGACACACCGTCAAACCACCGCTCCCTGGGTCGGGGCGCCACGAGTATTTACAAACCGATTGAAATGTCCTAATATCTGTTTTCAGCGTTGCATTCGCTCGAGTGCCGCGCCGCACGGCGCCCGTCAAGTTCGGAGGTGGGATCTCCCTGCTCGTTCACCCGAAGGGGGCTGGATGGTTGAAAGCGTTTGGGACTCATATCATCGTCGAACTGTCGGACTGTGATGCCGCTGTCCTAAGCGACGTCGATAAGGTCACGAATATCCTCGTCGAAGCCGCGCAAAAGGCGAATGCCGAGGTCTTGCAAACCGCTTTTCACCGCTTTACGCCACAGGGCGTAAGCGGTGTCGTCGTCATAGCAGAATCGCATCTATCGATCCACACATGGCCCGAGTACGGCTATGCGGCTATGGACATCTACACCTGCGGCGACCACACCGACCCGTGGAAGGCCTGCCGCTACGCGGCCATGCAATTCAAGGCCAAGCAAATGCTCACCACCGAAGTGCGGCGCGGTCTACCCGACGCCCGGGGGCTCTTCGGTCACGTGGTCGGAAGGCGTTCGGATGGGAGCGAACCGGTTGCCCAAAACCGAAAACTTTCAGTGGTACGTTGAACGCGTTCAAGACGGGGAGATCCACGGCCACGCGCTGACATCGACTATCTCCCAGGGGAGGTCGGCGTATCAGACCTACGCGGTCGTCGAGAGCCCGGTGTTCGGCAAGATGCTCGTCCTGGACGGGGACACCCAAAGCGCTGCTCTGGACGAGCGCATTTATCACGAATCTCTCACCCATCCGGCGTGCGCCGCTTTCGGCGCGCCCGAGCGCATCCTCATACTAGGCGGCGGCGAAGGCGCCACCTTGCGCGAAGCGCTGCGCGTTCCGAGTGTCGCCGGGGTCACGATGGTCGACATCGACGGCGAGGTGGTGGAGCTGTGCCGAAGACACTTGGCAGAATGGAGCGACGGCGCGTTCGATGATCCGCGCGCGAATATCGTGATCGGGGATGCCAAGGCCTTCGTACAATCGGGTGTGGAGAAATTTGACGTCATCATCGGGGACCTGACCGAACCCCGCGACGATTCGCCGTCGCGCGAACTCCACACCGCCGAATTCTACCGCAGCATCGCCCAACGCCTCAACCCCGGCGGATTCTATGCGCTCCAAGCGTCGACCGCCGGCCCGCAGAACTACCAGCTGCACGCGCGCATGGTCGCTGCTTTAGGCACAGCGTTCGAGCAGGTAGCGCCTTACTCGATCTACATGCCGGCGTTCGATACGGACTGGGGCTTTGCGCTGTGCAGCCGAGCGCAGCTACCTTCGCTGAGTGAGTTCGCGCGCAGAGCCGATGAGCACTCGCGCACGTGCGGCGGTCTAAGCCACTACGACGGCGAGACGCATCGGCGCATGTTCTCACTGCCCAGATTTTTGCGCAAGGCGTTGAGCGACGCGGCGCTTGGGGGGTTGAAGCAGCCTTAGCTCTCCGCCGGGCGCGCCATGTCGTGGGAGATCGCATGGAGGGCGGCTTGGGTGCGCGCGGTGATCTTGAGCTTGCGGAAGATGTGAGACACGTGGTTCTTCACCGTCTTCTCGCTCAACTCGAGATGGTTGGCGATCTGGCGGTTCGTCAGCCCGCGGCCGATCAGTCCGATGACCTCAACTTCGCGCTGGGAGAGAGCTGAGCGCCGCGGCGCCTGGCTGTGCTCGCCCGCCTTGAGCAGCGCGCCGGCAACCTTAGGGTCGAGAAACGTTTCACCGTGGGCTACCCTTCTGATAGCGCGGCACACTTCGTCGATCGAACAATCCTTGAGCAAGAAGCCGCTTGCGCCCATACTCAAACACTCTTCGATCGTCACAGCCAGCGCTCGAAAAGCCAGCGCGCATACCTTTACGTCCGGTGCGATCCGGTGCAGCCGGCGCAGTAAGTCGCGATGGTTGGCAGACTGAAAGTCAAGATCCAAGACCGCCGCATCCGGTTGGTCCGCAAACGGTTCGTCGGGAACCGTGGGAACTCCGAATGGACGCAGATCCGGACATTGCTCGATGGTCGCGCACAGTGACGACCGAAAGACGCCCTGCGGGACGATGACGGCGACCTTCAGTGAATCGGCCTTCCTACATTTGTTGCGGATGGTGGCTTTGCCGGTGTGGCGGTCACAACTCAGCGGGGGCGAACCGGAACTCGAACTGGAGCGGCGCGGTCCGTCTGACCGCCCGCTCGCTACATCACCTTAGCACGCGAACGAGTTCCACCGGTATAACCGGTGACTTAATCGCCGCATGGACTTTGGTCCCTATCTCGACGGAGCAGTTAAACCGCCGGGGCTTGCGACGCTAAGCCTAAGGGTGCTAAACGATGCCGTTCTTGATGGCGTGAATCGCCGCCTGAGTACGCGCCGTGACGTTGAGCTTGCTGAAAATGCGGCTTATGTGGTTCTTTACGGTTTTCTCGCTCAAGAACAACTTCTCGGATATATCTTTGTTAGACAGGCCGAGCGCGATCAGCCGGATGACGTCCGTTTCGCGCTCCGACAACTCGGTTGGATCGCTTCGGTATCTGCGGGTGCTCAAGCGCCTAAGCATGTTGCCCGCCAAGCGAGGATCCACGTAAACGTCGCCACCGAAAATCATCAGCAGAGCACGGTTGAGGTCTGCCGGGCTGATGTCCTTGATGACGTAACCTTCGACGCCGAATATCAAGCTGCGGGCCAGCAAGTCCTGTTGGGCATGCATGGAAAGCAGGCAGATCTTGACGTTCGGTTGAGACTCGCGCAAGAACTTTACGGCGTCAACTGGGTCGCCTTTATGGAAGTCCACGTCGAGCAGTACGAGGTCTGGCCTTCCGGCGGCGATGCGCGAGAGCTCGCACGTCTCGATGCACTCCGGTATGACGAGAAAACGTTCGTCCTTAGCCAGCAGTTGGCAAAGGCTCTTGCGAAACA
>JALYUR010000106.1 GCA_030853635.1 Vulcanimicrobiota bacterium
CCGGCACTGCTGCAGTACGCCGCCTCGATCGATGAACGCTACGATGCAGCGATGCGGGCATACGACGCCTTCCGGCAGACGGACGTGCCGCGCGCCAACGATGCCCTGCGCAAGGCCGGTCTAAGCCTGCTGCCCGCTTCGTAGCGCCATGCTGGGCTGTCGCTGTTTTACGAAGCGGTCGAATTAAAATGACGCATGGGCAATCACCGAGCGGCCGCTCGTATGGCTCCGCTTATTCTCGGTGATTTGCGGCTCACCAAGGAAAGTAATGGCGCGGCCGTCGTTGCCACCATTCGTCCTGGTGATGTCGAGCAAAAGCTCCGTTATTCAGTCTGCGGCTGTCTGCCATCTACGGATTGCGAGCCTTTCTTACCCATCGCCTTGCTGGTTGCGCTGCGCCTGGGGATTCCGCTCGACGTTAATGCACCCGTGTCGCCTCGGCTGCTGCGAAGTCTCCAGACCGTCCAAGATATATGGCATGTATGGCATGGCTTGGCTCGGGTCGCCATCCGGGCCGAATCAAAGCCCACGGTCCAAGCGAAGGGCGCTCGCGGAGTCGGATGCTTTTTCTCGGGCGGAATCGATTCTTTCTATACGGCCCTTAAGCACTGTGACGAAATAACCCATCTTATTTTTGTCTGGGGCTTCGACGTGCCATTAAGTCGAACGGTCTTGCGCGCCGAAATCGCCGGTCCAATTCGGCGGGCTGCGCGCGATATGGGCAAACAACTCATCGAGGTTGAGACCAACGTGCGGCAGATCAGCGATAAATACTGGACGTGGGAGGATGCCCATGGCGCCGCGCTCGCAGGTGTTGCGCTGTTGCTTTCGTCCGTCTTGCGAAAGGTCTATATCCCCTCATCGTCAACCTACGCACTCCTTCAAACCCTGGGTTCCCATCCGCTGCTCGACCCGCTGTGGAGCACTGAACACACTGAAATCGTCCACGATGGCTGTGAAGCCTCGAGGTTCGAGAAACTAAAAAAGGTCGTCAACTGCCAGGCCGCTATGCAAAGCTTGAGAGTGTGCTGGAAAAATAGCGAAGACACATACAACTGTTGCCGCTGTGCGAAGTGCCTGCAGGCCATGGCTTTGCTGCGCGCTCTCGGCGCGTTGCAACGAGTGACCACTTTTGACCATTCCTTTGATTTGCGAAGCATGGCTCGAGAGTGCACGTACACCAAGACACGCGTGCCCCAAAAGAGATTTCAGCCAGCCATGTTCAGCGCACTCGAGCACGTAGAAAGATTTGGGAACGACCCGGCGCTCGCGCAGGCGCTGCGGGACTGCGTTGAATGGAAATATCAACGCGGCGTCTGGAAATTTCTCACGCTAACGACGGCGCTTCGGAAACGGACAGCAGCTATGCTCCATGTCCTGGGTGAGCGGCTATGGCCGCACGCTGATCCCAGGTAGAACGATTGCACGTGGTCAGTGCCCTCATTTACCATGGACGGCCGCACACGTGTCCTGTACTAACAAGGGTGCTGATTCCGACGCTTCGTACCACCTTTTGGCCTTGGCGAGGATGTGCTTGACGGTGGCGGTCCAACTGAGCGATCCGGCGGCCTTTGGAGCCGCCGTCACTCGAATAGACGTTTAGCCTTGATTCCTTAAGTTCATTACCATCTTACGAATGACGCTCGTAGATAGCGTCTAGGGCACGGCGCACTTTTTCATTCGATTCTTCCAGGTGCGCCTGCGTCGCGGTGTCCGTGACGCCCAAACCAACGGCTCGTTCCAGTTCGGGGCTCAGCCGGGCCAATTCGTGGCGGGCAAGCGGTTGAACGTCGCTCGGGAAGCCTAAAGAATCGAGCAGGCCCGCCGACGCAAGCGACACGGTGATGAGGAAGTCCGTGTAGCGGGCTTGGAGCGCGCGATGGAGCGGCGGGATGTCTCCGACCGTCCGGCCCTGGACGCTGTCCCAAACCGATGCCCGAGTCCATTCGAAGACATCCGCCGGCGAAACGGCGTCTTGCGGCCGCGCGACTTCAAACTGGGCGTCGTTTAGCCGGCTGAGAGTGATTGGGGAAAACATTTGAACCAGCGACGCATCTTGCAGTTGGGCGACGAAATCGGAAACCGGAAAATCCTGGCGTTCCGGCTGAGGCGAAGAGTTCCAGTCGCGATTATGGTCGGCTCCTAAGTCGGCCAAGAGCCGAGGCGGAAAGCGAAGAGCACGGGCCGAGAAGATGTGCCGGTCGAGCAGCAAAAAGGCCCGGCGTTGCTCGGACCGTGATACCGGAGTAAAGGTCGGCCGCCCCTTGACGTGGTCGCGATGCGCTCGGGTCGTATACACGCCACCGACATAACGCGCCGCCAACTGCGACGCCCGAGCGTACGCTCGCATGATCGTCAGAAAAGACTGCCGCTCGGACGAATAGCCGCGCCCGTCGCGCGGGTAGTTCGTGTCCAGCTTAGCGACCAGCGAATCTGCGATTGCGAATTGGCCGCGATCGAACTCAAGCGGATCGCTCGACAGGTCGAACGGCGCGATGCGCGGATCCAGCGCAAACGGTCCGTTGGCGTCTTCGTCGGTTCCGTACTCGAGCTCGGGCCGTGCGCTTTGGGCGGCGATGCGCCGTAAGGCTGCAAGTTCATCGCCTGGCGCCCGCGCTCGCCCCACGTGCCCGTAGCCGTAGCGGATGGCCCAGTAGTCGTAGGGACCAAGCCGCAATTGAAAGAGATTCGACGCCGATCGTTGGGCCGGCCACAGATTGACCGGAAGATAATCCATGACCGATGCGGCCAGCCCGTGAACGGCCGTAAAACGCGGGTTGCGGAGCTGAGCGGGAGAGTAGGCCGTCGATGCTTTGAAGTTGTGCCGCAGCCCGAAGTTATGCCCTGACTCGTGCAGCACGACGGATTGCAGATAATCGTCGGCAAAGCGCTGCGGCGAACCGCCTCCCGGCGCCAACCCGAGTTGCGCCGCCAGCGTGCCCAACGCCGCGCCTTCGGCAAAATTGCGCTGAAAAGCGCAATCGAAATCGGCGCATTCGATCGACGTCGGGGCGCCTGATTCAGCTTGGTCCGGTTGGCTCGCGCCGGTCGCCGCACTCTGACTTTGCACGAGTGCCTGCAACGAAGTTCTGCGCGTCGGCAAAACGGTATCGGCGTAGCCGCGCTTGACCGACCGCAGCGTCTCGCCCTCGATGACTATTTTCGCGCCGAAAATCTCGCCCGTGAGGGGATTGACGAGCGGAGGACCGTAGGCGGCGAAGTCGGGCTGGTCGCTCGTGATCCATCGCACCGTGGAATAGCGCGCATCATCAGGGTCCCAAGCGGCGCTTTTCGGCGCGTCTAATACTAAGACGGCGTGCGGATATCCGATCTTTGCAAACGCATCGTTCCAAGTCAGCAGAGCGCGCCGGATGGGCGCGCGGTACCGGCTTGGAATCTCGCGCGACAGATAGTAGACGATCGGGCGGCGATCGAGATTCCAGCGGTCGATGTAGCGCACGAGCGGCGTGGGAGTTGAATCATCGCTGAAGCGCTTGTGAGCGGTGATGAAGAAGCCTACGCGGTCGTCCGCCAGGCGCGGAACGAAATTCTTGTCTTCGGGCAGATCAACCAAGCTGTAATGCATCTTGATCTGGACGCCGCGTGCGTCGGGCACGGCGGGCAGCGAGTTCTGGGGGCCGCTAAACGTCAAAGCCGCTAGAATCTCGACGTTCTTCGGGAAGGCTTTGGTTTGAGCGATGTACGAGCGCCCTTGATCGAGCGAGAAGCTGACCGCGCGCCCGAACGAGATCAAAACCGCGGCTGCTTCGTCTGCCGCGCGCCCCAAGTCAGCACCGACGTTTTCGAAATCGCTGAGAAACAAGCCGGCCGAGACGACGACGTTGCCGTTTTGTCCGTTCGATGCCAAGATGGGCGTGCTCGCGATCACCGAATTCGCCACGCTGATCGCAAGCGCCGCTGCCGAGGGGGTTCCCGGCGTCGCACGGAAGCGCGCGTTGGGACTGATCCATAAAATGCGCTTGCCGACCTTTTGGAACCTGAGCAAGAACGTATCGTATACGCGGCCGCCGAACGCGCCGCCCCCGATGCCGGCGGCCAGCTGAGGCACCACCATGATCGTGTGGTCGAGCATGTTGGGCGGGATCTCGAAATATACGTCGTCATCCTTGCGCAAGACGTCGATAAGGCCGCTTTGGCGCACGGCATCTTTGACGAAGGCGTCGTAGGCCGCATTGGTGCGAGCCGGCGGCTCACCCGAGCCTGTTTCGCTCGGCGGAGACGCTGAGGGAACGGCTGAGGGCAAAGCGGAGGGCCTCGGCAGCGGAGACGCGGACGGGGCGGCCGTCGGCGTCGAGCTGGCCGCCGCCGACGGCGTCGCCAGCGGCGTGGTGATCGGCAAAGGTTGAGGCGTCGGCGCGGCCGCGGCGAAAGCGGAGCTGCTCGACGCAATGGCCATGGCGCAGCCGCACAGTGCGCCGAGGATTCTCATGCTAACCCGACATTACGT
>JALYUR010000131.1 GCA_030853635.1 Vulcanimicrobiota bacterium
ACCCAAGGCACCTACACCGCCGACTTGGTAGCCGACGGCGCCGGCCGCTTTTCGCAGCAAGTCTCAGTCAATACCTCAAGCGGCGGCAACGTCGCGGTGCGGATCACATCGACTGCGCCGACGTCCAATGAGGGCGCGACCGTAACGCTCGAACTCAAGAGCTAAAGCGGCCGGCGCGCTGGCGCGCCATAGTTTTTGATGACAAGGACAGGTGACGCCCTCGCGCTAAGGCGACGGGCGTCTTTTTTTTGCGTCCGAGGAGGGCCGGTGGCACTCTCCGCACTGACACTTTGTGCATTCGTCGACAGGCTGGCTTCAGCGGATCCCACACCCGGTGGCGGCAGCGCCAGCGCCACGGTCGGCAGCATCGCCGCCGGGCTTGTGCAGATGGTCGCAAGGCTGACGAGCGGCTCGCCGAAGTTCTCGGCGGTCGCCGAGCGCGCCGACGGCATAGGCAACGCGGCCCAAGGATTGCGCGCCGCATTCTTGCAGTGCATCGACGACGACGCCGCGGCATTCGACCGGGTGAGCGTCGCATACAAAATGGCACGAGCGTCGGATGCCGAGAAGGTTTCCCGAACCGCCGCCATTCAGGAGACGCTGCTGGCCGCAGCCGGACCACCTTTGCGGGTAATCGAGTTGGCTCACGAAACGGCCCTGCTGGCCGCCGCGCTCGTAGATATCGGCAATCCGAACGTCGCAAGCGATATCGGCTGCGCCGCACTATGCGCGCAGGCAGCCGCTCAGGGCGCCGCTTTCAACGTCAGGATCAACATCAAGGGGTTGAAAGACGAGCACGCGGCGCAAGACTGCCGCGATCGCATGCATCGCGCGCTGGCCCAAGTCGATCTGCTCAGCCAAGTGGTCTGGGCTAAGGTTCAAACCGGCCTGGGCGTCTAGCCCGATGGCCATCCGCATAGACGGCCGGGCGCTCGGCGAGACGATCAGCCGCGGGGTAGGGCAGCGCGCCATGATGCTGCACGAGCGCGGCACGAAGCCGCGCTGCTGCGTCATCGTGGCCCCCGACGATGAACCGGGTTTGCTGTACGCGCGCGCCACGCAGCGAAAAGGCGAAAAGCTGGGCATCGCGATCGATGTCGTGGAGCTGGAAGGTAGCACGGCGATGCCCGGCGCGCTAGCCGCGGTCAATCGAGCGTCTTGCGACCCGCTCGTCCACGGAATCATCATCCAGCGCCCGCTGCCCCGGCGCTACGACGAATTCGAGCTGTGCTCGGCCATCGAACCGAGTAAAGACGTCGACGGTGCAAACCCGCTGACTTACGGAATGCTGATGGCGGCACGACCTACTTTCGTCCCGGCGACGGCCGCAGCGGTCATCGAGCTGCTGCGTCTGCCCTACTTACCCGCCATCTCAGGCGCTCACGCGATCGTGCTCGGCCGCTCCAAAGTGGCGGGAGGTCCGATCGCCGCGCTGCTCACGGCCGCAGACGCAACCGTCACGCTATGCCATTCGCGCACCCGGCGCTTGGCCGACCTGTGCCGGCTGGGAGACATCGTGATCGCGGCGGTTGGACGGCCGCTGTTCGTGACGGCGGAAATGGTCAAACCGCAAGCGACGGTCATCGATGTCGGCACAAACGTCTGCGCCGGACGGATCACCGGCGATGTCGACGCGCAAGCCGTCGACGCGGTCGCGGCGGCGCTGAGTCCCGTGCCCGGCGGCGTCGGACCCGTCACTGCCGCCGTCCTGTTGCGCAACGTCGTCAGCGCGGCTGAAGATCAGCGTCCTAAGTAGACAGCGGCCAAACGCAGATGGCGCGGGCGTTGCAAGACATTTACAGGGTCGCAGGAAAGCAACGCGCGTGGTGCCAGAAGCGACGGACGCATGACGGGGCGCATCCGAACTCCAGTCGCTCCTCCGACCCCAGAACAGATCGCCTTCGTCGAACGGGCCATGGCCCAATACGGCCGTCAAGCTTACAGCTATTCGTACCGCCTGACCAATAACGAATCCGATGCCCGCGACATCACCCAAGAAGCCTTTATCCGCGTGTTCAAGGCGTGGCGGTCGTTTCAGGAAGGCACGTCGTTCCTCTCGTGGATCTACCGCATCATCACCAATCTTTACCGCGACGAGCTGCGCCGGCGCAAAGGCGTGTTCACCCAACCGCTTCCCGAAGACAATCAGCCGCAGGATCGACCGGCGGAGCGCGAAGCGCACGATCCCATCGCCGCCATCCACGAGCACCAGCTATCGACCGTAATGGAACGAGCGCTTCGGCACTTGACACCCGATCAGCGGGCCGTGGTGCTGCTGGCGGACGTCGAAGAGTATTCGTACCAGGACATCGCCGATACGATCGGCTGCTCCATCGGAACGGTGCGCTCGCGCCTGCATCGGGCGCGCGCGCAGCTGCGTAGGCTAGTCTCGCGCGAACGTCAAAGAGAAGGCGAGGTCATCTCGTGACCCGCTTCCCGGTACGCATCCTTCCGTTCTTCGCGCTCGGGCCGGCAACAATTCCCTTGCTCCCTGCGTTTCCATATAAGAAGAGCGCAGTGGGCGCCCAATACGCCTCTCGAGACGCTCGTGCCCAGAGGATACGACCATGAACTGCCGCGATTGCCAAGCGATTATCGTCGACTATAGTCGAGGCGAGCTCGACGCCGCCCTTGACGCGGCGCTGTACGAGCACGCCCAGTCATGCCAACCGTGCCGCGCTTCGATTCGCGCGGAGCGCGAATTGATTGACGGCGTGCGAGCCGCCTTCGGCGATGTGCGCGATCTGCCGATGTCCGTGCTCGTGGGTGTTCGCCAAGCTATTCGCGGTCAGGCCGCGCCTTCGCTGCGCGAGCGCTGGGCGGTGTTGTTCCGGCCGGCGGTGTTCGCTCCGGTCGCTGCGCTTGTCGCCGTATTCGGACTGAGCATTTCGCATTTCAATCAAGCTCCGACCGGCGCGCCGGCGCTGTCGGCCACGTACTTCGTGCGCCAGCACGTCGCAAAGACGCTGGGATCGCCCGCGAGCGACCGAGCATGGTCCGCCTATCTCCTGACGACGGCGAATGCCGAAAAGGAGTCGAATGGCGCGGTTTCGCCGGGCAGCTAACGCGGCTGTCGCGCTCGCAGCGCTTGTCGCTGCCTGGCCGTGCGCCGGTCTAAGCGCGCCCTCGGCCCCCGGCCCAGACGTAAAGGCCAAAGACCTGCTCGCAAAGGCCGTCGAGGCCGACGATCACGTGTCGTACACGGGTACGATCACCACCGTCGTGTACGGACACGACCGCGCGGACTCCACCGTCGTTCGCATAGAACACAAGGCCCCACACTCTTGGCGAATTTGGTACGTCGCGCCGGCCGACGCTTACGGCCGGATGATCGTCAGCAACGAGTCCCAGACATATCAGTATGAAGCCAAAGCTGCGAAGGTTTACCGCAACGACTGGGTCGAATCCGCCCCCGCGATTGCCGAGGGCCTAAACGTCGCGCAAGTCGAGAAGAACTACACGATCGGCTTTGGTGCGCGGTCGGCCGTCGTGGGCCGACCCGTTCGTACGATTTCGCTCGTTTCCAAGCATACCGGCGCGGTGGGCGAGCGGCTGTGGATCGACGAGAAGACCGATCTGCCGTTGCAGCGCGAAAAGTATCACGCCGACGGGACGATCGGCTCAAAGACCAGCTTCGACAACCTGAAGATGGTCAAAGATCTGCCGCCGGGTCTTTTCAGCCTCGCCGTGCCGCCCGGCATGACTCTTGAGCCCGGTGCCGCCTACGGCAAGTCGACGAAGGACATAAACTCGCTTTTTTCCGACCTCAAGTTCAAGTTCGTCAACCCGAAATATCTTCCGTACGGCTTTACCCTCGACAAAGGCAGCGCGGACAAGCATGAGGGCGTGGAAACCGTCCAGCTGATCTACACGGACGGCATTCAGACGTTCTCGCTTTTCGAAAATGCGACCGGCCAGTTGCCCAGCTTCGAACAGGGCTCGCCCAAGCAAATCGAGGTGGGAGATAAGGCCGGCGAAGCCGCCTACGTCGGCGGCAACGCGCTTATCTCATGGAACGACGGCGGCCTCAACCTCACGATGGTCGGGGACCTCACGCCTAAGGAACTCGCAGACATCGGCGCGAGCATAAAGCCCTAAACCGCTTTAGTCCAGCCAAGCCAGCACCCGAGACACCATGGCCGCCAAATCAGGGTCTTGCGGTCTTGCGGCCGCCGCCAAGTGCAGGGCGCAAGCGTGCTTGCCGAAGCTTCGGGCCAAGCAATCCCCGCTGCGGCGCATGTTGGCCAGGGAGTATCCGCCTTCGAGCACGAGGGCCAGCGGAGCTCGTTGGGCAGCCGCGACGTCGCTGAGCAGCGCGCACAAAGCATCGACGGCGCGCTGTTCGACCGGCAACCCCGCGATCGGGTCATCGCGCAGAAAATCAAAGCCCGCCGATACGACGATCGTGCGCGGCTGCAGACGCCTGGTCAAAGGCGGCAGCAGCGCTGCCCACACGGCGATGAAATCGTCGGTTTCAGTACCCAACCCCAACGGAATGTCCACTATGAAACCGCGCTCCTCAAGGCGCGATTCGGAGAAATGGCCGGTGCCCGGATAGGCCGGAGATGCGTGCGTCGAGATGAAGCCGAGCGGCGAGCCGGCTTCGCTCAGCGCACGCTCCACCCAAGCCTGCGTGCCGTTGCCGTGGTGGTAGTCGAAGTCGACGATCAACGTGGGCCCTCCGTTCGCGCGCGCCCAATGGGCCGCGAGCGCGGCGTTGCTGAAGACGCAAAAGCCCATGCCTGCAGCCGGCTCGGCATGATGCCCTGGCGGCCGCACGAGCGCAAGCACCGGCTGCTCCACCCGCGCCGTTTTTACCGCCTGGATCGC
>JALYUR010000016.1 GCA_030853635.1 Vulcanimicrobiota bacterium
TCACCGCAGGTCTGCCCAGCGGTAGACCGTGTTGTCGATCGTCTGCGCATCGCCGCCCGGCACATAGAAGTCGCGTGCTTTACGCTCTAGGCCCGCACGATCTCTTTCCACCGAGCGCCAGGAACCGCGCGTGAATAGGTAATGGAAGTCAGTGCCGCCGCGCAGACGGATGTCGATCTTGAAATGCAGGCCGTCGACGCGCTGCAAGCGGATGGCCCGAGCGTTCCACCCGCTCGTGTCGGTAGCTATGTAGACGTCGTCGGTGTAAGGTGTCTCCGGAGGCACTTGGACGGTGACGCTTACCAAGACGTCGGCCGATAGCTTACTGCCGTACGCCGACTTTTTGGGAGCCAGGTCGGGGTTGGGAACCGGCGACGATGCTTGCACCACGTACTGGCGCGGGATTTGCGCGGCGGGCAAGCCGCCGGGGATCGAGCGTTGCGAAACCCTTACGCTTGCGACCCGGCTTGAGGCCGGGTCTATCTTCACGAGCGCGTAAAAGCCTGGGTCGAGCCGGAACGCCGGCTTTGTGCCGCTACGGTCATCTACGATCGGCGCGCCCGCGGCCAGGCGCAGCGCGTCACCGCTTGCAAACACGAGGAAGCCACGCTCGAAGTCGATGACCTGACCGCTGAACCGCAGCGGCAGCGGAGTCGGTGAAGGCGCCGCCGCATCGGGCGGCAGCGTTTGCGATGCCCGTGGGATCGGCGTGGGCAACGCAGCGACCTGGCGCGCAGGCAGCGCCGCACCGATGCCTGAGACGATCGACACCAAGAGCACAGCCCACCAAGGGCGTCTCACTGCGCGGAGACCTGCAGGGTGAACTGCGGAGAGAACGTCCGGCCGCCCCAGTTGAAATAGTATTGGCGCCCGACGTCCAGGAACAAGGTCTTGGTGATGCGCGTCCTGACGTCTCCAGCGATGTGAAAGCGCGGCGGCCCCACGCCGAGGGGCTGGGCCGGCGAGAAATCGTTGGTCAACGCGGTCAAGGTCGCTTGAAAGTCGGTGCTGGGCGCGTAAGCTCCCGTCAGCACTAAGCTGCGGTCAGTAGCGGCCGCAAAACTGTCGATGGTACCGTCGAATACGGGCAGTCCGTTGGTCGATCCAGGCTGCGGCAATAAGCCGGTCGCGACGTTGGACGAAACGATCGTGGAAAACGGATTGCGGGCGGCGACGCTTTGGACAATGTACGAGCCGACGACCGAAAACGTCGACGATATCCGCTTGCCGTCGCTGAGCTGAAGCGACTGCGAGTCGATGACGTTCGGAAAAGTAAGCCAGGTACGCTGGGCGCGCGCAACGGCGTTGATGCCGCTCCGCAGCGGACCGGGATAGACGGGCGTTGACACCGACGCTCCGATGAAGTGCGTCCACACATCCGTCAGGCCGCTTGCCGATACGCCGAACACATCGTGCGAGCGCGCCAAGCCGGATTGCAGACGATAGGTCCAGCCGCTGCGCGCGATCGGGTGATCGAAACCCGACCAAGCGACGCCACCGATAAACGCGTGGTTCGGCGTCGCGTTGCCGATCAAGTCATCGTATTGCTGGGTCAGATCGAAGGTCAACGACGACTGTCGCAGCGGATGGATGAACTGGATATCGACGAAGCCGTTGGCCGCAGACGGCTGGGAAAGATTGTGTTGGGACGTAAAGAGCTGCGCGTCCAAGGCTAGGGCATCGCTTTGGCCGGCACGCTCGTACGCGAGCACGTTCCACTGTTTTTGCATCTGCGTGGCCGGATTAAGGCTCAGCACGGCGTAGCCGCGATCGCCGAACAGCGAATGATGTTCGAGCGAGAAGTAGGTCTTCTTTTGCGAGTCGTAGCGGAAATGGACGGCGTCGAGGCTGCGTGACGAGCCGGCGAAATTGTATGGGGCGTCAAACGTCGCACCCGACAGCGCGTTTTGACCGAAATCCGGATCGGCCGAAAAGTTGTAAACGTACGGCGGCAGCGGCGGCGTTTTCATCCGGCCATTGAGGAAGACGAAGCCCGCCGGCGCAAACCTCACGTACGAAGAAGGATCGATCTGGGCTTGCTTGGCGATTATGTAGGGAGCTTGACCCGCAAAATCGCGCAGGAAAAATGCATCGCCCGGCATTATGCGGCCCTTCTCGGGGTGCGCGAAGTCGCCGTCCTTGAAGGTCCAGCGATCGGCCTGCGGCTCTAGCGGCACGAAGTACACTCGTCTGAAGGCCAAGAAGTCCGCTGCCGCGGCGCCTCGATAGGTTCCCCACGGACCGCTTAGGCGGACATGCCCGGCCACGACGAACCGGCGCAACGCGATGTCCATCGAAAACGCGTCACCTTCCATCGTAACTGCACCCGCCAGCGCGACTTTGACCCCGCCGCGAGCTTGAATCGTCGCCGCGTCGCTGAAGTATTCTATGCGCTGGGCCGACAGGCTTATGACCAGGTCGCTGACTCTTTGCGCTTCCTCGGCCGCTGCCGCGCACAAGGGACAAAGCAGCGCCGCGACGGCCATCGCGCCGGCAAGTGAGGCGGCGCGATGGTTGAACACGCTCACGAATATGATAACGCGGCGTCTTTCTTGTCCGTCACCGCACCGGCCTGCGCCGCGTCCTCGCGGGGCAAAGCCTAAAGGTCTGCCGCCGCATCGCTTGGTAAGTGCGCCAAAGTGACGATCGAACAAATATTGGCGCAGCGGCGCCCCTGTTTCTCGTTTGAGTTTTTTCCGCCGCAAAGCGACGAGGCGATGGTAGCCCTGCTCGATACGGCCGCCGCCCTACGCACGCTGGGTCCCGCCTTTGTTTCGGTCACCTACGGCGCTGGCGGCAGCACGCGCCGACGGACGCTGGAAGCCGTCACGTCGATGAAGCAAGACCTGGGGTTGGAGGCGATGGCCCACGTCACGTGCGTGGGCGCCGATGTCGCGGAGCTGCGCGCAGTCTTGCGCCGCATCGCAGCTGCCGGCATAGAAAACGTGCTGGCGCTGCGCGGCGATCCGCCCAGGGATCAGCCGCAATTCCGTCCCGCGCCAGGCGGCTTGGCTCACGGAGCCGACTTGGTGCGACTGGCGCGTTCGGAGTTCGGGTTTTGCGTGGGCGCCGCGTGCCATCCGGAAAAGCACATCGAAGCTCCCGACATGGGTGCGGACCTGCGTTACTTGCGCCAAAAGGTCGAGAGCGGCGCTCAGTTTCTGATCACTCAGCTGTTTTTGGACAATGAGTTCTACTTCTCGTTCGTGGAACGCGCCCGCCGCGCCGGCATCGATGTGCCCATCATTCCCGGAATCATGCCGATCACCAACTCCGCGCAGATCGCCCGCTTCACGCAGATGTGTGGAGCGCACGTCCCGGATCGATTGCTTAACGAGCTCGACGCGCGCGGCGGGCAAGCCGAAGCTGTCTTGAATTTCGGCGTCGCCTACGCGACGTTGCAATGCGTCGATCTGCTCGCGCGCGGCGTGCCGGCCATCCATTTCTACACGCTCAACAAGTCGCCGGCGACCCAGGCCGTGGTGAGCGCGCTGCTGGCTGCGCGGCCGTGGGAACCTGCGGTCGGACGGCGTTATCTCGACTCGACCGATGCAGCGCTGGAAGCGGCTTTGTCGTTGCCTCAGGCCTGAGGGTTGGGAGACGGCGCAAACGCAACGGCGCTTGTGAGGCGTGTGACGGTTTGGATGATAGGTCTGGGCAGTCGCTGTTAGCGAATCTCGTCGAGTCGATAACCACAGGCCGGGTCGCGCGCGACCCGGCCGCTGACGCATTTGGAGACGATCTTGCCCCCTGCTTTCGGCGCCGCCCTGGCTCGTGCCGCCATCAGCTCCAGCCCCGGCCTTGCCGCTGCCGTCCAAGCGTTGCGCTCGAAAGCGTGCGTGGACATCAAGGAGACGGCCCCGCCAGCCCGGCCTTTCATCGCGGCCGCTCTTTGGCATGCGCTCGGCGGCCAATGCATCGTATGGACTCACACTGCGGATGCGGCCCAGCGTTTTGGCGCAGATTGCTCGTTCTATCTGGGCGCTTTCGGCCAGGCGGTTTGGACCATCGGTCCGCGCGATGCCGGCGGTGCGCTGCTCAATCCGACCGAGCGCAGCGCTCGTTGGGAGGGGCTCGACGCGCTCGTCAACCGGCGCCCGGGCATTTATTGCATATCGCACGCCGCGCTGCGCCAAACCGTGCCCCCGCCGCAGTCGCTGGTGGCTGCCGCGCGCAGCTTGGAAATAGGCAGCGACTACGACTGGGAGGCATTGCTGGCATCGCTGGTAGAGCTCGGCTACGAGCGCGTCGACGTCGTCACCGCGGTCGGCGAGTTCGCCGTCCACGGCGGCCTTATAGACGTTTTTCCGGCCACCGCCGCGCTGCCCGTGCGCTGTGAATTCTTCGGCGACCGACTGGAGAGCGCTCGAACTTTCGCGTTGACCAGCCAGCGATCGCTCGGCGATGTCGAGCGCGTAATGCTCACGCCCTGGGCCGAAAATCTCCAACGTGCGCCAAGCTGTCTGCTCGAGTACGCGCCCGACGCGGTCGTCCTGGTAGAAGACTTCGACTCGATAGCGCTCGTCGACCGCACGCTGGACCTCGAAGGGGACGAAGCTACGGTGGCGGCCGCCGACCACGACGACGAAGCCGAACCGGAGCCGCCGGCGGGCCAGGCCGACCACGCTTTGCGGGCGCCGCCGGCGACCGAGAATTTTTCGCTTAGCGAACTCGACGTGGCGGCCGGGTTGCATCCGCTTGTGTCGCTTGCGGCTGCCACCGCCGGCGGGCGGCCCGCGCGGCCCGCAGATGTCACGGTCTCCGTGCCGGCCGAGTCGTGCTCCGGCTACGGCCGCAGCATGGAAAATTTCATCGCCGATGTTCGCATGCGCCTAGCGGCGGGGCACGCGGTCGCGGTGATCACTCTGGGTCATCGCCGCATCCGAGAGATACTCTCCGAGCACGCGATCAGCGTGGCGGCGCTGCCGCGCCAGCTGCACCTGCGGGCGGCCGGCGGCGATGCGCGTCAGCGGGGCAGCGGCGCCATGTACGTCGCCGAAGGGACGGTCGACGCAGGTTTTGTGATGCCGTCGTACGGTCTGACGGTCGTCGGCGATGCGGAGCTATTCGGCCACGCGGCGCGCCGCCAAAAACTTAAGGCCGCTAAGGAAGGCGTGCCGCTGACCGAAGCCGACTTGCGGCCCGGCGAGCACTTCGTCCACGCGTACCACGGCATAGGCCGCTATCTCGGGCTGGAGCGACTGACGGTCAACGACGTGGAGCGCGATTTCATCGTGCTGCAATTTGCGGATGAAGACCGCCTGTACGTTCCCATCGATCAGATGCACATGGTGCGCAAGTACGCGTCGTCGGACGAAACGACGCCGCGGCTTTCGAAGATGGGCGGGGCCGATTGGACCCGCACGCGCGGCCGGGTCGCCGAGGCAGTCGACAAGATCGCCGAGGGATTGGTGGCGCTCTACGCCGCCCGCGAGGCCGCTTGCGGTCACGCGTTCTCGCCGGACACACCGTGGCAAGCAGAACTCGAAGAAGCTTTCCCCTACGACGAGACGGTCGATCAACTCAAAGCGATCGCCGCGCTCAAGGAAGACATGGAACGCGCACGGCCGATGGATCGGCTGGTGTGCGGCGATGTCGGCTATGGGAAGACCGAAGTCGCCATCCGCGGGGCCTTCAAAGCGATCATGGACCGCAAGCAGGTTGCGGTGTTGGTGCCCACGACCGTTTTGGCTGCGCAGCACTTTCGCACGTTCTCGGAACGGCTTGCGCCGTTCCCCGCTAAGATCGCCTTGCTCTCGCGTTTCGCGGCAAAACCGCAACAGCAGGAAGCGCTGCGCGGCTTGCGCGACGGCAGCGTCGATCTTGTCATCGGGACGCATCGCCTGCTGCAAAAGGACGTCGGCTTTGCGAACCTGGGTCTGGTCATCGTCGATGA
This sequence comes from Vulcanimicrobiota bacterium, assembly GCA_030853635.1. Lineage (GTDB taxonomy): Bacteria > Vulcanimicrobiota > Vulcanimicrobiia > Eremiobacterales > Eremiobacteraceae > Mawsoniella. The sequence continues at coordinate 5,897 of JALYUR010000016.1, forward strand.
GGAGCAGCGCTTTGGCGTCATGCACAAGGAGCGCCTCAAACAGCTGCGCCAGTCGGTCGACGTGTTGACCCTGTCCGCAACGCCCATTCCGCGTACTCTGCACATGTCGATGGTCGGCGTGCGCGACCTGTCGCTGATCCAGACTCCACCGATCGACCGCCTCGCGATCAAGACGGTCGTCGCCGGGACGAGCGATCCGCTGATCGCATCTGCATTGCGCCAAGAGCTCGATCGGGGCGGCCAAGTTTATTTCGTGCACAACCGGGTGGAGACGATCTTCGGGGTGGCCGCCGCCTTACAGCGGCTGGCTCCGCGGGCGCGCATCGCCATCGGCCACGGACAGATGAAAGAAGGCGAGCTGGAAAAGGTAATGGTCGACTTCGTCGATGGCCGGTTCGATATTTTAGTATCTACGACGATCATCGAGAACGGCCTGGATATCCCCAACGTCAACACGATAATCGTCAACAACGCCAATCACTTCGGCCTGGCGCAGCTCTACCAACTGCGCGGCCGGGTCGGACGCAGCGCTCATCAGGCGTACGCTTTTTTCTTGTATCAGCCGCACCGCGCGCTTTCCGAAGTGGCGCGATCCCGGCTGCAGGCCATCCGGGAGTTCTCGCAACTCGGCTCCGGCCTGAGGCTCGCGATGCGCGACCTGGAGATCCGCGGAGCGGGCAATCTGTTAGGGCGCCAACAGCACGGATTCATCGCGGCCGTGGGATTCGACACGTATTGCCAGCTGCTACAGGAAGCCGTCGCTGCGCGGCGTGGCCAGCCGATAGAACTCGACGTGCCGCCGCCTGTCATCGACATCCGCGTCAGCGCCTATCTCCCAACGGCCTTTATCCGCGGCGCCAATCAGAAGATCGCCTTTTACCAGCGCTTAGCTGCGGCTCGCTCGCTCCCCGACGTCGCTGCTATCGCCGAGGAGCTGCGAGACCGTTTCGGGGCCTTACCGCCGCCCGCGGAGGCGCTGCTGGAATTGACGCGGCTGCGCGTCCTTGCGGCCGCGAAAGGAGTGGAAAAAGTGTCGCTAGAACGGCGACGGTTGACGCTTGAGGTCGGACGGCGTTTTTCGCTTTCGGAACCGGCCCTCCCCACGCTTACGTCTCTGACGCGCGGAAACTATCGGTTTACCGAAGGTTCCATCGTAGCGCACATTGCGCCGGCCGACCACAGCGACGGTCAGCTAGCGGCCGTGCGCGAGATTATGACGGCTTTATAAACGCTGCAATGATGCAGGAGGCAGGATGACTCAAAGGCTTGCGACCATCGCGTTAAGTGCGCTGGCGATCTCGGGAGCGCTTTTCGGCACCGGATGCTCGACGGACAAGACGCTGGCCACCGTCAACGGCCAAAAGATAACCAAAGACCAGCTGGACGCTCGGCTCGAGGCTTGCGCGGCGCCCCAATGCCCCGGCGGTAAGACGGCGCTGCAGCAGATGGTGCAGCAGCAACTCGTCTTTCAATACGCCAAAGACAACAATATCGCGGTGTCCGACGCCGACGTCGACGCGGAACTGGGCAAGATCAAGCAGCGCTTCACCGGCGATCAGTTCGACCAAGTGCTCAAGAACCAGGGTCTCACGCTGGACGACGCAAAAAACGTCATCCGCGAGCAGCTCATCGTGCGCAAAGCCGTCGACAAGAACATCCACGTCTCCGATACAGATGTTAAGAGCTACTTCAAAAAGAATACCGCGCTGTTCAACACGCCGGCGCAGATCCGCGCGCGTCACATCCTGGTCAAGACCAAGGCCGAGGCGGACTCGGTCGAGGGCCAGCTTCGCAAGGGCGCCAACTTCGCCGACCTCGCGCGCAAGTACTCGGTGGATCCGGGGACCAAGGATAAGGGCGGCGAGCTGGGTTTCTTCGGCGCCGGCCAGATGGTGCCGCAGTTCCAAGCTGCCGCTCAGGCGCTCAAGCCTAACCAGCTGAGCGCTCCGGTACAGACGCCTTTCGGCTGGCACATCATCCAAGTCGAAGAAAAGAAGCCCGGAGGCACGGCGAGCTTTGCGGCCTCGCAGGCCAAGATACACGACCAACTCGTCCAAGCCCAAGAGTCGCAGTACGTGCCGCAATTCCTCGAACAGCTGCGCAGCAAGGCAAAGATCGACATAAAGGATCAGCGCTTCGCGGATTTGTTCCCATCGCCGCCGCCGGGCGGTGTGCCCCAAGCTGGCGGTGCCCCTCCAGCCGGTGGTCCGCCGGCCGGCGCTCCGCCAGCCCAAGGTACGCACGCGCCTTAGGTCGTCCGGCTGCTTGACCGCTCGCTGACGCCGGGGCATGGCAGTAGGGCGCTTGGGTTTGGCGGCCTAACCTGTGCTAATGCCCAGACTAGCGATCGTCGGTTTGGGGCCTAGCGATGCTTCTCTGCTCACGCTGGGCGCGCTGGAACGGCTCCAGGCAGCGGCCCGGGTGGCGGCTTGCGGCGCCGCCCCGGCGCTGAGTACGTTCTTAGCGGCGCACGGCGTACGTCTGGTCAGTCCCACACCCTTCGATTCGGCCGCTCTGCTGCGCGGTCAAGCTCAGGCAGTGCGCGATGCGGTCGGCTTTGCGGCCGCCGGTGATGCAGCCGTGGGAATCGCCGGCCACCCGGTGCTCGACTTTCCCGGTCTTGGGCACCTGCTCCAAGCTCTCGACGGCGCGGACATCGAAGCCGAACTCGTGGCGGGCGTGCCGCGCGAGGCGCTGGCCGCCGCCGCAGCCGCTCCGCTGCTGCCCCTGCCGGCCGTCGCGATCCATCACAGTTGGCAAGAGCTCGTGGGAATCATGGCCCGGCTGCGCGTCTGCTGCCCGTGGGACCGCGAGCAGACTCACTCGACGCTACTGCCTTATCTGATCGAAGAAGCGCACGAAGTAATCGAGGCAGTCGACGCAGGCGATCCGGCTAAGCTGTGCGAGGAACTCGGCGATTTGCTGCTGCAGGTCGTGTTCCATTCCCAGATCGCGGTCGAACGCGGCGCGTTCTCAGCCGCCGACGTCATCGATGCTCTAAGCCAGAAGATGATCCGCCGTCACCCGCACGTGTTCGGCGATGCGGACATCGCGACTACCCAAGATCAAATGAAGTCTTGGGAGCTCATCAAGACGCAAGAGCTTTCCATCAGGGATCGCAAGTCGCTGCTCGACGGCATACCAAAGAGCCTGCCGTCGCTGCTTGGTGCTCAACGCATGCAGGAGAAAGCGGCTAGCGTCGGGTTCGACTGGCCCCAGCCGCGCGAAATACTCGTCAAGCTGGACGAGGAACTCGCGGAACTGCGTGCGGCCTTGGACGCAGGGGACAGCCGCCAAGCGCGCGACGAGCTCGGCGACGTGCTTTTCACCATCGTCAATCTGGCGCGCCGCCTGGGCTTCGATGCCGATGCGGCCATGCGGGCCGCGAACGCTAAGTTCCGGGGACGTTTTGCGGCGATGGAAACACTCGCCGGCGGCGGCGCCACGGCGTTGGCCGAAAGCACTGCAGAACACCTCGAAGAGCTTTGGCGCAGCGCGAAGAGCCATGAGGCTCGACAAGTTTCTTAAGACCAGCGCACTGGCCAAGCGGCGTTCGGTCGCTAAGCAGGCGCTGGATGCCGGCCGCATCGAGTGCGCGGGGCGGCTGCTCAAGCCGTCGTATCAGGTCAAGCCTGGGGACGAACTGCTGATCCACTACGCGACGCGCGATCTGCTCGTGCGCGTGGACGCGATTCCGCCTCGCCCGGGGGCCAAGACACGGCGCGAACAGCTGATCACCGTTTTGTCCGATGTGCGGACGTCCGGCTCATGAGCCTGACGATCGGCATGTTCACGGACACCTATCTGCCCGAGGTCAACGGGGTGGTCACGTCCATCGTCGACACGGTAGCGGCGCTGCGCCGCAAAGGGCAACGCGTGATCGTCGTGGCGCCCGCCCACCGCGGAGTCCGCGAAGACGATCCGGACGTGTTCCGGTTTCATTCTACTGCGTTTCCGTTCTATCCGCAGTTCCGCATGGCTTTTCCGCTTCCGGCCAAGCTGCTGACGGCATTACCGCGCATGCCGTTCGACGTCATCCACGCGCACTCGCTTTTTTTTGTCGGCTGTCTTGGCGCCTACCTGGCCCAGCTGCGGCGCATCCCGCTCGTCTTCACCTACCATACGCGCTGGACAGAGTACACGCACTACTTGCCCGTGCACGAACGCATCACCGTCGCTCAAGCGGTCTGGATCTCGCGCGAGTTCTCGAATCGCTGCGATCGCGTCATCGCGCCGACTGCCGGCATCGCACAGCTGTTGCGTTCTTATGGAGTCGAAAGGCCTATCGACGTCATTCCCACCGGAGTCGATCTGAGCACGTTCTCGAAGGCGGCGCCGCTCGGCGGTGTGCTGTCAGCCGACGCACGACCGCTGATGCTCTCGGTCGGGCGCTTGGGCAAGGAGAAAAACCCCGACCGCTTGCTGGATGCCTTCGATCTGATAGCCGCTGCGATGCCCAGCGCGCGGCTGCTCATCGTCGGCGGCGGCCCGTACGAAAAGAGCTTGCGGCGGCGGACACAGGCGCTGGCTCATGGTGACCGAGTGACGTTCGTAGGCGCGGTGAAGCGAACGGCGCTGGGCGCTTACTATCGCGCGGCAGACATCTTCTTGTTCGCGTCCACGACGGAGACCCAAGGGCTGGTCATCATCGAAGCGCTCGCCCACGGTCTGCCCATCGCCGGGGTCGACTGCCCGGTCTTGCGCGAAATCGTTCCACCGGCGGCCGGGAGCCTCGTGGAAGACGACCCGCAAAGACTCGCGGACGCGGCTATCGCTTTAGCCAGTGAAAGTCCGCCGGAGCGCGCTAAGCGCAGCGACGCAGCCGTCGCCGCTGCGGCCCCGTACTCGCTCGATGCGCTGACCCAACGGCTGCTCGAACTGTACGCCGCGGCAGGTTCGTCGCGGGCATCGGAGGTAATTTGACCGTTCGTTTCACGGCGCCGCAGCGGCGCCCGCAGCCGTAGCCGACCGCTAGGTCGGCGCTTGTAGGAGGAGATAACGTGGAAGGGCGCGTCGCCATCAACGGGTTCGGGCGCATCGGACGGCAGTGTCTGCGCGCTTTGTTCGAGCGCCATCCCGGCGTCGAGATCGTCGCGGTGAACGACTTGGTCGACGTCGCGACGGCGGCCCATCTCTTCAAGCACGATTCGAACTACGGCAATTATCCGGGCACCGTGGCTCACTCGGCCGGCAAGCTCGAGATCGACGGCCGCAGCCTAAGGCTTACAGCGGAGCGCGATCCGGCCAAGCTGCCATGGAAAGAGCTCGACGTCGACGTCGTCATCGAATCGACGGGCATCTTCACCGACGCTAAGAAAGCAAGAGCTCATCTGGAGGCAGGCGCAGGGCGCGTGATCATATCGGCGCCCGCTAAGAACGAGGACATCACGATCGTGCTTGGGGTCAACAACGACAAGTTCGATCCCGCAAAGCACAAGATCATCTCGAACGCGTCGTGCACCACTAATTGTCTTGCTCCGGCCGTAAAAGTGCTGCACGACGAGTTGGGCGTCGTAAAGGGCTCGATGACGACCGTTCACTCCTACACGAACGATCAGCGCATATTGGATTTTCCGCACGAGGACCTGCGGCGCGCGCGCGCGGCGGCGATGAACATCATCCCCACGACGACCGGCGCGGCCAAAGCGGTGTTTTTGGTCATTCCCGAGCTGACGGGCAAACTGGACGGTTTTTCGCTGCGCGTGCCGACCCCGACCGTTTCCATCGTCGACCTGGTCGTGCTGACCGAGAAGCCGACGACGCGCGAGGCAGTCAATGGCCTATTCCGCAAGTACGAAGCCGGCGCGATGGATGGCATCCTGGGCGTGTCGGCTGAACCGCTTGTTTCCATGGATTACAAGGGCGACTCGCGTTCCTCCATCGTAGACGAGCTGTCGACGATGGTAATCGACGGCGATCTCGTGAAGGTCGTGGCCTGGTACGACAACGAGTGGGGATACTCGTGCAGACTTGCCGACCTGACGGCCTTCGTGCTCGAAAAGCAGGCTCAGTGGCTGAGCCGGGTCTAGCCCAGGTCGACCTCGCGGGAAAACGTGTTTTAGTCCGTGAGGATCTCAACGTTCCGCTGCAAGGCGATACCGTCAGCGACGAAACGCGAATCACTGCGGCCGCTCCGACGCTTAGCGATCTGAGCCGCCGCGGTGCCCGAGTCATCGTCGTCTCGCACCTCGGCCGGCCCAAAGGCGTGCCGGACGACCGTCTGAGCATGGCTGTGGTCGCCCGGACCTTGAGTAAGGCTTTGGGGCAGGATGTGCAGACTGCGCCCGATTGCGTAGGCGAGCGCGCACGAGCCGCGGTCGACGCCATGCGCGACGGCGACGTCTTGCTGCTCGAGAACGTGCGCTTCCATAAAGAAGAGGAAGAAAACGACGACGCCTTCGCCCGGCAGCTGGCCTCGCTGGCCGACATCTACGTCGACGATGCATTCGGCACGGCTCATCGCGCGCATGCGTCGACCGCCGGCGTCACCAGGTACCTTCCTTCTTACATGGGGCCGCTGATGGAGCGGGAGTTGGCGGTGCTCGACCGGCTGCTGCACGACCCCGCTCGGCCTTTCATCGCCGTCCTCGGCGGCGCGAAGGTGGCCGATAAGATCGGCGTGATAGAGCGCCTGCTCACGCTGTGTGACGGCCTGCTCCTGGGCGGCGGCATGGCCAACACGCTTTTGGCAGCCGAAGGCTTCGACGTGGGAAAGTCGCTACGCGATAATGACTTGGAGCCGGCACGTCTGGTGCTCAAATCCATCGCTGAACGCGCGACAACCGTCGATGTCCGCTTGCCCAAAGATGCGGAAGTTGCCAAAGAACTGCGCGCCGACGTCGATGCCCACACTGTGGACATCGATCAGGTACCTCCCGATGAGATGATCTTGGACATTGGGCCGGCCACCGCGATGGATTATCGCGGCGTCATCCTGCGCGCTAAGACCGTGCTGTGGAACGGCCCGATGGGAGTGTTCGAAAACGACGAATTCGCCGCCGGAACCGAGGCAGTTGGCCAGGCGATCGTCGACTCCGGCGCGATGTCGGTCGTGGGCGGCGGCGACTCGGCGGCGGCGGCTCGCAAGCTCGGCTTCGCCCAAGCAATGACCCACATATCGACCGGCGGCGGCGCCACCTTGGAGTACATCGAGGGCAAGGATCTGCCGGGCGTGGCGGCGTTGCGCCGCAGGAGCCTAGCGTGAGAAATCGCCGGCCGCTGTTTTGCGGCAATTGGAAGATGTACAAGACGCCCGAGGATGCGCGTGCCTACGTCGAAGCTTTTCGCCCCGCGGCGGCGGATCTGGTGGCCCAAGCCGACATCGCCCTGGCGGCTCCGTTCATCGACTTGGAAGCCCTGCGCCAGTGTCTCGCTGGCTCGACCATCGGCATCGCGGCCCAAAACTGTTTTTGGGAGAACGAGGGGGCGTTCACCGGCGAGATCAGCGCCCCGATGCTCAAGTCGCTCGGAGTTTCCTATTGCATCGTCGGGCATTCGGAGCGGCGAGAGTTCTTCGCGGAGACGGACGAAACCGTCTCGCTGAAGGTGTCGGCGCTGCTGGCTGCAAGCATCACCCCGATCGTATGCGTTGGCGAGACGCACGAGGAGCATGTCGCAGGCAAGGCCTTGGAACGCGTCGGCAGTCAGCTGCGCGGCGCCCTGGGACACCTCTCCGATGCCGAACGCGCGGTGATCGTCGTGGCCTACGAGCCGGTGTGGGCCATCGGCACCGGGCTCGCCTGCGAGCCGGCGGCCGCCGACGCGACGATGGATTTTATCCGGCGCTTTGCCGGCGGGCTCGACGAAGCCCGGGTGATCTACGGCGGTTCGATGAAAAGCGCAAACGCCACGGCGCTGTGCGCGCAGCCTAACATCGACGGCGGCTTGATCGGCTCGGCCAGCTTAAATCCGACGGAGCTCGTCCAAGTGATAGCAAGCGGTCTTGCAGTACTCGACGCCCGCTGAGGGCACTCGCAGACCAGTAGTTCTTTGCGTTTTAGACGGCTTCGGATGTTCGCCCGCTAAGTTCGGCAACGCGATCGCGGCGGCGCCGTTGACTTATTACCGCTCGCTCGAGGAACAGTATCCATTCACTCTGTTGGGCGCAGGCGGAGAGGCCGTAGGGCTGCCGCCAGGACAGCAAGGCAACAGCGAAGTCGGTCATCTCAACCTCGGCTGCGGCCGCGTCGTCTTACAGAGCACGACGCGCATCGATCGCGCGATCGAAACCGGCGATTTCGAGGATAATCCGGCGCTGCTAGGCGCTTTAGCGCACGTGAAGCGGACGGGTGGAACACTGCACCTGCTCGGGCTGGTCTCCGACGGCGGCGTGCACTCGTCGCTGCGGCATCTCGAAGCCGCGATCGTGGCCGCTGCCGGCGCGCGCGTGCCAATCGAGATCGCTGCTTTCTTAGATGGGCGCGACACGCCGCCGCGCAGCGCCAAGACGTATCTGGCGCGAGTGGAAGCCAAATGCCAAGAATACGGCAACGCTTCGATTTCGATGATCTGCGGGCGCTACTACGCCATGGACCGCGATGGGCGATGGGAGCGAACCCAAAGGGCCTACGACGCGCTGGTCTACGGGCGCGCGCGCAGTGCTCCGACCGCCGCCGCGGGCGTCGATGCGGCTTACGCACGCGGCGAGGATGACGAATTCGTCGCGCCGACGATAGTCGGGCCCCTCGCGCCGATCGTCAAAGACGGCGACGCCTGCTTCTTCTTCAACTTCCGTCCAGACCGCGCGCGTCAGCTCACGCGCGCTTTTTGCGACCCCGCCTTCGATGCTTTTCCAGTCAAACGTTTTGCCGACTTCACCTTTATCATCATGACTCGCTACGATGAAGCCTTCGACAATCCGGTCATGTTCGGCCGGGTCTTCGAGACCTCGACGCTGGGCGAGATCGTGTCGGGCGCGGGGCTCGAGCAACTGCGCCTAGCCGAAACCGAAAAGTACGCTCACGTCACGTACTTTTTTTCCGGCGGCCGAGAAGAGCCGTTCGGCCTCGAACGGCGCGTTCTAGTGCCATCGGCCAAAGAGGTCGGCACGTACGACAAAAAGCCCGAAATGCGAGCGCGCGAGATCACCGATGCGGCGCTCGAAGCGCTCGCATCCGGGCGTTACGCCTTGATCGTCATGAACTACGCCAACGCGGATATGGTCGGGCACACCGGCAAATGGCCGGCGATCCTTCAAGCGCTCGATGTGCTCGATGAATGCCTGCGCAGGCTCGTGCCGGCGGTTTTGGCGGCCGGTGGAACGCTCGTGCTGACCGCCGATCACGGCAATGCCGAGGAAAAAATAGATCGCCGAACCGGCGGGGAGCTCACCGCGCACACCGCCAATCCGGTGCCGCTGTTGCTCGTGCGCGACGGCAGCCCCGGCGCGCTGCGCGAGGGCGGCAGGCTTGCCGACGTCGCACCGACGGTCTGCAGGCTGCTCGGGTTGACTCAGCCGGCCGCGATGACTGGCCGCAGCTTGCTGATCTCCTAGCGGCGGCACCTCCGCCGCTTTCACATCTCGGCAACATCGCGTCCGCCGTTTGGACATAGTCTGAATCTATCGTAGCTCCAACACTTAAGCGAAATCGGCACACGCCGGGTCCGCCTGCGGTGAAAAGGAGCGCATCTTGGATATTCCCGATGCCTTGACCAGCGCCGGAGCCGGCATGCGAGCGCAGGCAGACCGGCTCGATGTAGTCGCACAGAACTTAGCCAACGCGTCCACGATCGGCTACCGTTCGCAGCGCTGGATCGGTCGAGGTTTTGGCGATCGGTTACAATCAGCTGTCGCCACAGCCAACGTCCAAGGCACCTTGCGGCGCACCGACGTTGCGACGGACATGGCGTTGAGCGGCAACGGCTTCTTCAGCGTCATGACGCCGGATGGGATACGCTACACGCGCGACGGCCGCATGTCCGTCAACGCCGACGGGCATGTGTGCGACGTCCGCGGTAATCCAGTGCTCGGCATCCGCGGACCGGCGAGCTATCCGCGCGGTGCCAAGGTAGAACTCAACGGCCGCATAGTCGCCGGTGGACGTCTCGTCGATCGCCTGCGCATCGTGGCATTGAACGGACCGTTCGTCAGCGACGGTGCGTACCTGCGTCCAAGCTCCGACACGCGCATCGAGCAATCTCGGGCGACCGTACGCTGCGGTTACCTCGAGGACTCGGGCGTCGATCCGATCGCCGAGATGACGGCCCTGATCGGCGCTCAACGCGCGTTTGAAGCCAATCAAAAAGCGCTGCAGCGGGCGGATGAGGCGCTGCAGCGGGCGGTCAGCGAAGTTCCGGCAGTGCGGCCGTGAACAAGGCGCTTGCTGCCGGCGCGGCCGGCATGGCTGCCCAACAATCCGTCCTCGATACAATCGCCGTAAATCTAGCGAACAGCGACACGCCCGGGTATCGTGCTGACCGGCCTGAGTTCGCCGCATTGATAGCGCCCGACGGACGGACGTTGGGGGTCGGCGCGCAATCCCCGCGCCGGCTGTTCAGCCAAGGCAAGCTCGAAGGCACGGCTAACGACGACGACCTCGCAATCGACGGCGAGGGCTTGTTCGAAGTGCGTTCGGGCAGCGGTCGCGCCGCTTATACGCGCGCCGGCAACTTTACGCCCGACGCCGGCGGCCGCTTGCGATTGCCGGATGGCGCAGCGCTGGCCGATGTCAGGCTGCCCCACGGCACGACCGGGTTTTCGATCGGCGCCGCCGGCGATGTAAGGGCGCGCGTGGTCGGACGGACGGGGACCGCGTCCGCCGGACGCATCAGCCTGTACGCTTTCTCGGACAACGCGTCGCTGCGCCTCGGAACTGACGGGCTTTTCTATCCGACCGCGGCTTCCGGTCGGCGCTTCCGCGGTGCGCCCGCATCCGGTGGATTCGGCGCGATCAAGCAGCGTTGTCTCGAAAGAGGCAATGTGGGGGTTGTCGGCGCGATGATGGCGATTCTCGCCGCGCAGCGCACTTACGAAGCAAACGCGAAGTCGGTGCAGGCTGCCGACGAAATGCTGCGCTTGGCCAACAACATGGAAAGAGGTTGATGTCGTGACCGCCGACGTCGCCTCGCTCTGCGGCCAGTTCGAAGGCATCTTGGTCCGCCAGTTGCTGACATCGGCTGGAGTCGGACGCTCGAGCATCAGCGCGTCGGAGGACGGCTGGGACGACGGGACAGCGGACGCCGCGGGCGACACGATGCAATCGCTTTTCGTGGAGTCACTTGCCGGCGCCATCGAGCGCGGCGGCGGCATAGGCCTGGGTGCCGCCCTGCAGAACTCGCTCGGGTCCCGATCCGGTCGCAAAGCATGATGGCGCAAGCGGCTCAAACCGCGCAGCAGCTTTGCCAATCGCTCGAGACGCTGGCCCAAGAATACTCGCGCACGCGAACGGCGCACGACCGGGAACGTCTATGCGAGGCTTCGCTGCCTATGGTGAAGCGCATCGCCGCCGGCGTGTTGCGCCGTCTTCCGCCTCATTTCAAGATCGATGATCTATTCGGCGATGGGTGCGTCGGCCTGCTGCGCGCGGTCGATCGCTACCGCCCGGCTCGCGGAGCCACCTTTGAAACTTGGGCGACGCGGCTGGTCCGCGGCGCCATGCTCAACGGCTTGCGCAGCATGGACACGATGCCGGAGCGCGTGCGCCGCGACGCTCGCAGCTTGGAACGATCGTGGTGTCAGCTGGCTCAGGCTGCCGGCCGCTCGCCAAGCGAGCACGACGCCGCGCAAGACGCGGGACTGGACGCTCGCAAGCTCAACGCCGTTCGGTGCGGACTGCTGCGCGCTGCCGGCTTGTCGCTTGACTCCACGTTGACGCAAGCCGGAGATGGCGCCTGCCTGGGGGACCGCATCAGTTCGTCCGCCGCCAGTCCGTCCGAGTCCGTCGTCCGCGGGTTGACCAGGCAGGAGGTCGGGCGCGCCGTCTCTGCGCTGCCCGTGCGCGAACGGCTGATCATAGCTTCGTTCTATGGCGGCGAGGCGAGCTTCCGGCAGATCGGCAACCGCCTCGGCATCAGCAAACAGCGCGTGTCACAACTTCACGGCCGCGCGATGTCAGGGTTGCGCGTTGCGCTCGCGCACCACGCCGACGCATGACCGTCGGTTCATCGCAGGCCGTCGCGGAAACAAACTCCGCCGAGGCTTCGAGCGCCCATCCGGTCGACATTTACGATGCGGCTGAATCGTTTTACGGCACGTATTCGGCTCTATTCCACGCTGACGCCATCGTCTTGAGCAAGGCCGCCGCTAGTCTGATGCGAGCCGGTCTGCTGCTGCGCGCGCT
>JALYUR010000026.1 GCA_030853635.1 Vulcanimicrobiota bacterium
TGCGCTGACGATCAGAGAACGTAAACAGCCCATGCGGTTGTTGAAGAAGATAAACACCTGATGGGTCGTACCCGTCCGCGAACTGGAGTAATCCTTGTCGGCCGCAAGCGTGCAAATGTGGTAAGTACACGGCCGAGACAACATCAGAGCGCGCATGCAGCCGGCGCTCCGCAGGTGCGCCAAGGCTGATGGAGTAAGCGATACAGCGCATGGGCGTCGTTAGCTCAACTGGTAGAGCGGCGGACTCTTAATCCGTAGGTTGGGGGTTCGATTCCCTCACGACGCACACTCCGCTCTCGTTCCGCACCCACATCGCCTTTTCCAACTGTAGTCGTTCCGGTGCAACACCGGGACCTTGGACCGCGTTATGACGTTGGCCCTCGGCCAAATGGACTAACAGCGTGCCGTCGGCGCAACGGACACCTTCGTGCATGTCACGCGGGCCAGAACGCTGACGTCGTACAAGCGGCCTAAAATCGCCTTCTAGGGTGAGGAGAAACGGATGAACTCTAAGTGGCGGATGCTGTTCATCGGCGTGGGCATCCTTTTGTTGCCAGTCATTGCAGTCGGCGCGCAAACTCTGGCGCCCCCCGTTGTCGCCTCCGGAAAACTCGCCGGGCCTTTGGTCGGCGTAAACAACAGCGGGACTGGCAGCGGCCTGTCGGTCAAGGCACTGGCGTTGGGGATAGACGCTCAATCCAACGGCCAAACGGGCGTTTTTGGGCGAGCCATCGGCGATCCAGGACCGCGATCGACAAGCAGCGTTGCGGGCATCCGTGGCGAGGACGACACAGCCGATATGTACCAGTCCAACATCGGCGTGTGGGGCGTCTCGACTCGATACGGCAATGGCGTGCAGGGCGATTCCAACCATGGGTTCGGCGTGGTCGGCAAGTCCAACAGCGGCACGGGCGTCTATGGCTTTTCAACGACCGGCAATGCCGTCTACGGCGAGATCGCCAACGTCCCCAACGCCAATGCGGTAGCCGCCGCCTTCTTCGACGATGCTTACAGCATGACCGGCATGCACACGAACACCGGAGTTTACAGCCTTGCCGGCGGCTCCGCGTTCTTCGGCCAGGGTGGTAACTGCGACAGCGTAAAATGCATCGCGACGCTTCAACTTCTCGCGGCGCGTCCCAACGTGCCTGTGATATCAGCGATGGACAACTCCGGGAGCGAGGTCGGCCGGCTAGACTCTTCCGGCAATCTGTACTTAAGGGGACGCCTGTATGCGACGGTTCCCGGCCAAGCTCAACCTGTCGCTACGATACAGGTCGTCGATACGGCTCGGCTGGTCAACGGCGTCGCGTACGTCGCCATAGGCCCAAACCTTCAAGGCTTGGCGTATCACGTCATACTGACCCCGCAATCCGACAGCCGCGGCTTGTACGTGGCGTCTAAGAAAGCCGACGGCTTCGTCGTGCGTGAGAACATGGGCGGCCGCTCTAGTTTGGCTTTTGACTACCAGATCACGGCGGAGCGGAAAGCCGCGCCGATGCGCGCGGTGTCCCTCCCACATCCGGCGTTCGTCCGGCTTCGCTCGCCCGGCGCGCTAAGGGGTGGCGGGTCGACCTAATCGTCCGCGAGGACCGCTAAGCTCGCTCTTTCCAAGAAGTCGGCCGCGGCCGCCTTTGTGCGCGACTCGGCGTGACTCTCTGCCGGCAACAGCACGGCGTTAGTCGCATCGACTACAAGCGGCCTCAGGACGTCGGCCGCACTCTGGTCTAAGCGATTGCGCACTTTGTGCAGCAATGCTTCCGCGTCGCCGGGGATGTGGTCCTCGAGCGACCGCACGGCCATCGCACGAGCGCTTTCATCTTGGCACGCCGCGTTCGTCAGCACGCTGAGCAGCGTCTCCCGCAACGCGCGAACTCTCTCGAATCGGTGCATCAAATCGGCGTCCACGACCATCCTGTCGGCTCCGTCGAGGCGTATCCCTGCGGGCTAGTACCTCCGGCTGGACGGCGTGGTTTCATCAGCGGGCGGACGAAGCGAGCTTTCGCTTCGCCTGGTCGGCGACTTTGCGCGGCAGCGGTACGTAATTCAGTTCTGGCGCTGATTTTTGTCCTGGACCCAGCATCCAGGTGAATAGGTCTCGGATGGCCTTCTGCTTGGCAGTGTCCGGATAGTGGCCGTAGATCAGCAACCAGGAGTACCCCGCAATCGGATAAGAATCGCGTCCGGGCTGGTCTACAATGGAAAAATCGCTGGGAGAGACGCCCGGCTTGGCTGCTGCCGCCGATCCGATCGAGGACAGTGAGGGAAGGACCGGTACGCCAAAGCGATTGCTGATCGCCGCATAGGGCATCTTGTTCTGCAGCGCATAACTAAGCTCTACGTAACCTATGGCGCCTGGGGTGTTACGGATGGTGCCCGCAACCCCTTCGTTGCCCTTGGCTCCCATCGCCGAAGAAGCCGACCAACTGACGGTTTTGCCTTTGCCGGTTGCCGTTTTCCATTGCCGGCTCACCGTGCTCAAGTAATCGGTGAAGATGTATGTCGTCCCGCTGCCATCGGCTCGATGGACGACCACGATGGGGAGGCTCGCGGCCTTGAAGCCTCGGTTGAGCTTGGCGATGGCCGGGTCACTCCAGTTGTTTACCTTGCCCGCAAACACCGCCGCAAGGACCGCGGGCGACAAGCTGAGGTGCTGCGGCGCGCCGGGCACGTTGTAGGAGACGGCGACACCGCCAAGCGCGATCGGCAACTGTCGGGCTGCGGCTTGGGGATCGACGGCGGAAAGCTCGTTGGCGTTCATGGGCACGTCGGTGGCTCCGAAGTCGACCGTCTTTTTCGTGAACTGCTCGATCCCGCCGCCCGATCCGATGGACTGATAGTTGACGGAGACCCCGGGGTGCTCTTGGGAATACTGGTAAAAAGCGCGGGTGAACAGCGGATAGTCGAAGCTTGATCCGGCGCCGGTGATGACCGCGTTGCCGCCGCCTCGTCCGCCGGATGCGGTCTTTGAAGGGGAATTGCCGGAGCATCCGCCGATGATCAGCAGCGCCGCGCCGAGAAGCGCGATCGCGCAAGCACGTCCCTTAAAGGGGAATAAAGTTCGATTCATCTACTCCCTCCAACGACCAACGTAGCGGGCATCGCTTAAGATTGCGTTAACACTGCGTTAAGCTAAGGCCTTCAGGTGCGGGGACTAAGCGTGATAGCTGGCGCGCGGCTTTGGGTTGACGACGACGTCATGGCCAACGCGCTCGTAAAACGCGTCGGTGAAATTCAGTCGACGCCGCATCGGCTGTTCTTCGACGAACTTGCAAACCAGCGATTCGCATGGCTCGCGCGCCGAACTTGCGCGATTCCCAAGCTCGCGGCCGCCTACTCAGTGAAGACCAACCCGCGCACCGAACTGCTGGCGGCCGCCAAACGCTACGGCCTCCTCGCTGAAGTCATAAGCGACGGGGAACTCGAGCGCGCTCGCGCCCAAAGTTTCGGCGCAAACTCTATAATCTATAACGGCCCACGTCCGTTGAGGGGCACCAAGGTATATTGTGCCTTCGCCGACTCGCCGGAAGCCTACGACTCATACGTCGCAGCGAACCTGGCCGATGTTTTGGGGGCGCGCTATAGGCCTAGCGAAATCGAGTCGCGATTCGGAATGACCGGCGATCAGCTAGCCGAGTGCGCGCAGATCGCGCGGGCGGACGTACGCGTGGAGGCCATCGGCTTGTCGTTTCACGTCCGCCCTCAGGATTTCAAGGGCCGAACGTGGTATGAGATCGCCACCGAGGCGCTCGATGCGGCTAAGCGGTTCCAGTGTGCAGCCGCCAAGCCGCTGCAAGTGCTCGATATCGGTGGCGGCTGGACGCCCGATGGATTGGAAAACGCATTTGCAAACGATCTTCCGCGCTTTGTAAAAGCAGCCCGCGGCTCGCTTGCGTCGCTCGAACAGGTAGTCATAGAACCCGGGCAAAGCCTTGTGACCCCTTGCGAGGCGGTGGCCGCGCGCATCTTGGAGGTACGCCGGCGCGCCGACCAACCGGAGGCAATCGTAGATGCCGGTTATCCGGACTTTCCGCAAGTGCGCAGTTTCGATCACCGCACGTTTTATCTCGCCGGCGCCAAGGCCGTCCGGCTGGCGCGCGGCCGATGGCAGATCGGCGGCCCTACCTGTCTTGAGTACGACATCGTCGCCGACGGCGTAGACCTACCAGAGCAAGCCAAAGCCGGCGATTTAGTATTCGTCTGCGATTGTGGTGCTTACGACGCCAGCACGGCTTTCGACTTCGCTCAAGGAGTGCGGTCGCGGATTAGTTGATCCGCGCAACGGGTACATACCTAGTTGACTATGGAGCAAGCGACCTATCTAGTGCCGCTCAAGGCTCACGATTTAGCCGCGCTTGACGAGTTGACCGAGTACTTTTTTTCCTTGCCGCAACTCGAAGTGCTCGTCATCGATGCGTCTCCGCCTGAGATCTATGCCGAGCACTCGCGGCGCTGGCTGGGCCGGCTGACTCATCTGCCGGTCGATCCGGCAATACGGGGCCTCAACGGAAAGACGCGCGGCGTCCTCAGCGGCTTGCGCTATGCCGCCCACGAGAAGATAATCATCGCCGACGACGACGTTCGTTATACGGCCGATTCCTTAAGCCGCGTCATCGCGGCCCTCGATCGGGCGGACGTCGTCAGACCGCAGAATTTCTTTTATCCTCAGGCGTGGCATACCATCCTGGACGGCGGTAGGATCCTTTTGAACCGCCTGACCGGCGGCGACTGGCCGGGCACACTGGGAGTTCGGCGTTCGGCTCTGGCTAACGGCTACGATCCCGACGTCCTTTTTGAAAACCTCGAACTCGTCAGGACCGTCGTCGCTCGCGGCGGCCGCCATCTGCTGTTGGATGACGTCTACGTGCCTCGACGGCCCCCGCAAAGTTCGCATTTCTGGTCGCAGCGAGTGCGTCAGGCGTACGACGAGTTCGCTAGGCCGGGCCGGATGATCGCCCAACTGCTGATCGCGCCGGCGCTCGTTTGGTGCTCGTTAAAGAGCCGATGGTCTTCGGCGGCCCTTTGTGCATGCGCAGTGGTAGTGCTGGCCGAGGCAGGCCGCCGGCGCAGGGGCGGCCGCAAGTACTTCCCAGCGCTGGCTAGTCTAGCGGCACCGCTTTGGTTGCTAGAACGGGCGCTGTGCTCTTGGCTTGCACTGGCATCGCGGTTGCGCTACGGCGGCGTGCGATACTCCGACAACGTCATCCGTTCGGCCGCTACGCCGCCGATCAAGTTGAAGCGTATCGCAGCATGAACGCGCTCCACGGCATGTCCCTTTACGGCGACGCCAATCCGTATTCGTCGCCGCTTGCATTGGCCAATAGTTCTTACATGGCGTGCATCGATGGCGAATTGGCCCGGCTTTTGGATTGCCGCGAGCCGTCCGCCCGGGCGCGCCTCATGCACGACGCTTTTACCAAGTTCATCAAGGCGCCACGCTATCCGTGTCTTGGCGCAAAGGCGGCTATCAATCAGGGAAGCTATCGACTAGGCGTCTACCGTCGTCTCGGTTCACCTCAAGCGACCGCAGGGCTAGCTCGCGACCTCTGTGCGTTCACGGCGGAACGGCCGCTGATGCAGACGGATTACGCGACTTATGTCGCCGCTTTCGATGATCTCGATTACTTCGACGAAACGCTCTTCGAAACGGCCTTATGGCGCCAGCTCCAAGCTCTGGCCGATATCGACCGGCGCCACCACGCCTGGGATGCAACGGTCGACTCAGACCCGCAAAGCGCGCAGTTCGCGTTCAGCTTCGCGGGCACAGCCTTCTTCGTCGTCGGCATGCACCCGGGGAGTTCGCGCCGGGCGCGTGGTTTCTCATGGCCGGCTCTTATTTTCAACGCTCACGATCAGTTCCGTACGCTACGGGAAAAAGGCCTGTACGGCCGATTCGTCAGCCGAGTGCGAGCGCGCGAAGTGGCGCTGCAAGGATCGACCAATCCCAATCTCGCTCAGTTCGGCGAGCGCTCTGAAGCCGTCCAGTACGCCGGCCGCGCCGTTGAGGATGGCTGGAAATGTCCGTTCCGCCGCTGACCCAGCGCCTGGAGCCGCAGACCGCGATGGCCTTTGTGCTTGCGCGCGATACTCGGCTGGAAATCATCGACCCCCAAGGCGGCCAGGTGGCTGACGTCGCTGCGTTCGCGCGTTCGGACGTGCGCGAACGCTTCTCGCCCGGACGCACGCTGGATTACAACGAAAAAGTTTGGCTCTCGACCGGAAATTATCTCTACTCCAACCGCAGCACGCGCATGCTCGAGATCGAGCAAGACGACGTCGGCCGGCACGACATTCTGCTGGCTCCGTGCAGCGCTCGGATGTTCGAACTGCTGCGTGGAATAAAAGGCCATCCTAGTTGTCATGCTAACCTAAGCCGTGCGCTCCAAGCATTTGGGGTGGGTCCCGACGACGTCGAAGCGACGTTCAATGCCTTCATGAACGTCTCGCTCACGCCTCAGGGCGGTATCGGCATCGGCGCTCCGCGGTCCCAAGCCGGCGACCGCATCGTCTTGCGCTCTTTGATTGACTTGGTCGTGGGCGTTAGCGCGTGTTCCTCGGAGCATACGAACGCTGGGGCATGCAAGCAGATCGACTTTCGTATTCTCGCTTAGGACGTGTCGCTGGCTAGCCGCTTGTGAGCCTAAGGCGAAGGGAGTCACCCGCAGCGTATTTAAGCGCGCCGAAAGCATGAAGCAGAAAGAGGCGTGGGGATTGGTCGGCGCGATGTTCGCCGGAACGGCGGCGGGCGTGATGGCGGCGCCGCGGCCGGCCCGCAACGAGCTGCGGCGGCGGGCTTACTACAACTTGAGCGATTTTGCGCGCCGCGCCGCCCGTGTTGCGCGCAAGACGTTAACTGAGGTGCGCAAACTTTTTGAAGTGGGCGGCCAGTCGGTGGGCGGCGTGGCCAAGAACGTGCTGGTCACGCTGAAGATGGGCCCGCGGCCGATCACGTCGCTCAAGCAGGCTCTGGCCGCAGATCCCGTACTGGCGCATCGTACTATATGGGTCGACGCGCATGGCGATACGATACTGTTGCATGGCCTCGTCGACAACGACGAGGAGTGGCGCAGCGCCGATTGCTTGGCGCGCTTGGCCTCACCGGACGGTTCGGTCAGAAACTTGCTGCAGGTTAGGCGCTCATCAGACTAGCCGGCGCCTATCGTTTTCTCATCTAGACCCGGCTTCTTACGAGCGGCCGGGCTGAATCCAACAGACCCTTACGCCGATTTTAACGCCTGGGCATAACCGGCTCTGGAGGGGTCCAGCGTCGACACGTAGGTGTTCAAGAGCTCGACGTCCGGCGCTTGCAGCTGCAGATATTGGACTCCATATTCGAACTGGGCGCTGCTGCGCGCGGTTTGGTTATGAACGATGCGGCCCCAAAGCTCTAGGCTCATCGTCGGCTTGAGGTTGAGGATGAGCGAAATCCGTTCGCCGGTGGCGAACCTCAGAGGCGTCGTGATGCGTGCTCCGCCGATCGATATATCCTTTAGGAAGACCCGGTGCTCTTTTAGGCCGTAGCTGGTTCTCAGGCCAACGGCTGCATTCACGAGTAAACGCTGCGCATCTCGCTGACCTTGGTCGCTTTGTTTAATCCGGCGCGGCCGGATCTTTTCCATAATGGACATGGCGATTGTCCCCGCTTTTGCCGAGCGTCTAAGGCCCTGCTATATGAGACTTATCGGTTTGCGAATCGTTACCGCTATGCCCTTGAGTGCGGCTGTAACAGTAATCACCAAATACCCGTCTATAGAGCATAACGACCTATTCGTCGCATTGGCTGAGAGTGAGAATGGCATGGAGCGGATCCGCATCGCAATCATCGAGCAGCAAGCGCTTTTTCGCAAGTCGCTGTGCCATCTTTTTGCCAAGGACGAGCGCTTCAGCGTCGTTCCGGAATGCATAGAAAACTGCGACATATTGAGGATAGCTGCAGCACGACCAGCAGTGGCGCTGGTCGACGTCGATTTTCATAAGGGCGATTGCCTGGACACGATCCGGCTGCTGCGCGAAAAGCATCCCGGCGCCAAAGTTTGCCTGTTGTCTATGCACGCCCAGCCCGAACTGCTCGCCAGAGCACTAGCCTTAGGCGTGGACGGCTACGTCATAAAGGACATTGGGCCGCCGGAACTCGCGCGCATCCTAATCACGATAGCGGCCGGCGAAGCGTACGTCGACCCGCGCTTGGCGGGTAACATGCTTCGGCGCCTGAGCGTTCGCAACGAACCGGCCGATCCCACCGACTTATCGCAGCGCGAGACCGAGGTGATCCGGCTGATAGCGGCCGGCCTTTCGAACAAACAGATATCGGATAAGTTGTTCTTGAGCCAAAAGACGGTCAAAAACCACAACAGCCGCATCTTCAGCAAGCTGAACCTTACTGCCCGGACTCAAGCTGCCATCTACGCTATCAAAAACGGCATCGCCTAGCTTCATCGCACATCGTCCGCCTGCCGCCGTTGCATGTGACGGTGTCTAGGGGGTGGGTTGGAGTGGCCGGGCAGGGCCGCCATAAGGACCTCGGCGCTTAGGTCCCTTTACCCAATCTCATGAACTCGGCGGGCCTCCAGCGGCCAACAGGGAAGTGTGACGCTTAGCACTTTACTGTGGAGATCCGCTAACGATGAAGCGCTTTTCTTACTGGGAGCGCGACGGCGAGGGTCGCAAAGAATACCGCACCGGCGATCTGCGCAGCTACGCAAAATGGCTCGAGTACTCGGGCTGCCCGTACGCCCGGGATGCGGTCACAACGGCGGCCCACAAGCGTTTGAATTTGAACCGCGTCATCGGTGCCTGGGAGACGCGCCTGCACGCTCGCGAGGGTTTGATTAGATCGACCGATCTCCACGAACTAGATGAGTTCGATTCGATCGTCGAAGAGCTAAAGATTTGGCACGCCAGAAATCAGGCCAATGGGTAAGACGTTCTCACCGTCCTATCGTACTCGGGCAAGAATCGTCCTGGGGGTTGCTTAAACCGCTGTCGGACCTCCGATAGTTTGGGCATGTGGCGGAATTGGCAGACGCGCCGGATTTAGGTTCCGGTGGGGCAACCCGTGAAGGTTCGAGTCCTTTCTTGCCCACCCACAACGGCCGAGATCTATCGATGACCGTCGTGCGGAGGGGCTTTAGGTGGTCCGATTTCGCGCACGCGCTCGGCCGCAACCGACAAAAACACTGCGAGATAGGCGGTCCCGCCGACGATCAGCACTACGGATATGATAGCGTTGTCGTTCACGCGACGGGCTTCGGCGGGCCCCATCAAACCCCCGCAGGGACGTGCGCCGGGTGCGCATAAAAGTTTGAGCCGTCGGCTCGAGCCGACGTTTTCATCTGCGACGCGGAAGTAGCTCAGCGGTAGAGCATCGCCTTGCCAAGGCGAGGGTCGCGAGTTCGAATCTCGTCTTCCGCTCACTCAGATACGGTACGAGGGAAGGCCGAAAAGGCGGGCGAAGGCCCGGTGTCCCCGCTGATGGAGGCTCGTTCGCTTAACACGTGACCGCCACGATGCGCAAGCTGGCGCCGACGGAAGTCGAGCTGGACATCGAAGTATCGGAACAGGAATTAAGCCTCGCGCGAGAGCGCGCATTTCGCAAGCTGGTCCAACGTTACCGTCTTCCAGGCTTCCGGCCGGGGCGTGTGCCGCGGCGCATCTTCGAGCGCCAGATGGGCACGCAGACGATCGAACAGCAGGCCGTTGAGGATGTTGTGCCCCAGGCATACGGCGACGCGCTCAAGGAGCATGGGCTCGAACCCGTGGACAGCCCTAAAATCGATTTGCAGAAAACAGACGAAGGCAAGGTCTTGCGCATCAAGGCCAAGGTCGCGGTCCGGCCGGATATCGTCCTCGCCGATTATCGCGAAGTAGCGCTGGACAGAACGCCGGTTCAAGTAACAGACGATGAGGTAGAGCATAGCCTGCAGACGCTGCGCCGGCGAGCCGCAACGCTAGAACCAGTGGTTGACCGCGGCGTGCAAGCCGGCGACATCGTGACCATGGACTACGCGGGCACGATCGATGGGGAG
This sequence comes from Vulcanimicrobiota bacterium, assembly GCA_030853635.1. GTDB lineage: Bacteria > Vulcanimicrobiota > Vulcanimicrobiia > Eremiobacterales > Eremiobacteraceae > Mawsoniella. The sequence continues at coordinate 10,026 of JALYUR010000026.1, forward strand.
CCTTTCGAAGGCGGGTCGGCCACCGGACACACGACCGAAGTAACGCCCGAAAGGTTCATACCAGGATTCGCCGAGCAGCTTTACGGCGCGCGCGCCGGAGAACGCCGAACCGTGACCGGCACATTTGCGGAGAACTATCACGCAGAGGCGCTGCGCGGCAAAACCGCCGTGTTCGACGTCAGAGTCGAAGAAGTCAAACAGACGGTGCTGCCGGATCTCGACGAAGCGTTTGTCAAAAACGTCTCTGATAAGGAATCGGTGGACGCCGTGCGCGTAGACATACGCCGGCGCTTGGAAGCCGTCGCTAGCGCACAGTCTCGCGAAGCGATGCAGAAGCAGCTTTTGAGCACTCTGCTGGAAAGACACGACTTCCCGTTGCCGGAAGTGCTCGTTGACCGTGAAGTGGAAAGCCTGCTGACCGACGCCAAGAACTACATGCAGCGCATCGGCAAACCTTGGGAAGAGTACCTGCAGGTCAAGGGTGTCGACGAAAGTGGTTTGCAGCTGGAATACCGGCCCGAGGCCGAACGGCGGGTAAAATCCGCCCTGCTGCTCGAGGAGATCGCAAAGAACGAGAAGATAGACGTGACGACGGCTGACTTGGAAAGCGAGCTGGATGACCTTGCGCGGTCTTACGGGCGCAGCCGAGAAGCTATGATCGATCTGATTCGCCGGAATACGGGGTTCGAACCGCTGATCGGCTCCGTGCGCAAGCAAAAGACGGTCGATTTTCTATTGCGCAGCGCCGTCATCACCGATGTAGAGACCGGACGCCAACCCGCCGAAGTCGGCGTGGCATGATCGTAGTGAAGGGGAAGCAATAATGGGACATCTTGTCCCCATGGTGGTGGAACAGACGGCCCGGGGCGAGCGAGCCTTCGACATTTTTTCCCGGCTGCTCAAAGAGCGCATCGTTTTTGTGACCGGGGCCATCGACGACAACCTCGCCAATCTGTGCATCGCTCAGCTTCTGTTCTTGGAAAAAGAAGATGCCGATAAAGACGTAGAGATGTACATAAACAGCCCCGGCGGGAGCGTCACCGCCGGGCTCGCCATTTATGACACCATGCAGATCGTCAAGCCCGACATCGCGACGTTTTGCGCCGGCCTGGCGGCGAGCGCGGCATCGATTCTGCTGGCGGGCGGAAAGAAGGGCAAGCGCTTCGCTCTCGCTCATTCAAAAGTGCTGATTCATCAGCCGTGGGTTGGTCAGGTGGGTGGCCAGGCGACCGATCTTGAGATCTACGCTCGAGACTTGCTCAACACACGCCGAGCCATCGCCAACATCTATGTGGAGACGACCGGTCAACCTTACGAAAAAGTGGAGCGCGATATCGAGCGTGACCTGCATTTGACGGCCGCCGAAGCGGTGGCTTATGGATTGGTGGACTCGGTCATAGATCCGGATTCACGCCAAGCGTCGTTGCTCAAGCCGACAGCCGCCTAAGAGAGGCGCGCCTTGTTCAGGTTTGGGGACGATAAGGGACAACTGAAGTGCAGCTTCTGCGGCAAGTCGCAGGAGCAGGTGCGCAAATTGATAGCTGGCCCGGGCGTCTATATCTGCGATGAATGCATCGAGCTGTGCAATGAGATCATCGAGGAGGAGCTCTACAAAAACGTAGACGAGAGCCTGCGCCTGCGCAACATCCCCAAGCCCAAAGAGATCAACCACATCCTCAATCAGTACGTGATCGGCCAGGATCGCGCTAAGAAAAGCCTCGCCGTCGCCGTCTACAATCATTACAAGCGCGTGAACTCCTCGCAGGGCCCAAGTTCCGGCGGCGATGACGTTGAATTGCACAAGAGCAACATATTGCTCGTCGGTCCCACCGGATCGGGCAAGACCTACCTGGCACAGACGCTTGCGAAGATCCTAGACGTGCCGCTCGCGATGGCCGACGCGACGTCCTTGACGGAAGCCGGCTACGTCGGTGAGGATGTGGAAAACATCCTTCTCAAACTGATCCAAGCTGCGGATTACGACGTCAAGCGCGCGGAAAAGGGCATTGTCTACATCGATGAGATCGACAAGATCGCCCGTAAGAGCGAGAACCCGTCGATCACGCGCGACGTTTCCGGCGAAGGAGTGCAGCAAGCGCTCCTCAAGATACTGGAGGGCACGACCGCCAACGTTCCCCCGCAAGGCGGCCGCAAACATCCGCATCAAGAGTTTATCCAGATCGACACGACCAACGTGCTTTTCATCTGCGGCGGTGCCTTCGACGGCCTGGAGCGCATGATCGAGGGACGCGTCTCAAGTCAGAGCTTGGGTTTCCGCGCGATACCCGAAACGAAGTCCGAGAAGAAGACTTCCCGCCTGCTGCAGCAGTTGTTGCCCGAAGATCTGCTCCGCTTCGGTTTGATCCCCGAATTCATCGGCCGTCTGCCGATCGTCGTCACGCTCGACCCGTTGGACGAGCTGGCCTTGAGGCGAATCCTCACCGAGCCGCGCAACGCGCTAGTGCGCCAGTATCAAAAAATATTCGCCATGGATGGCGTCGAGTTGACGCTGACCAAAGAAGCTCTGGCCGCCATTGCGGTTCGGGCCCAGACGCGCAAGACCGGCGCTCGCGGCTTGCGATCGATTCTCGAAGAAGTCATGCTGGACATCATGTACGACCTGCCGTCCTTAAACAACGTGAAAAAATGCATCGTTAACAAGGAAGTCATTGACGGGCAGCAGTCACCGGTTTTGATTCCCGGCGGTCAGAGCAAGGACGTTCCGGCTTAGGAGTTCTAACGCGCGGGGACGGCGGCGTTGGGCCGCGGCGGCCGCATGTCATCCGAAGCAAAAAGCATCGCCAGCAAAATGATTCCTACCACGCTCGTCACAGCGGTCGTCTCGATCACACTTGTCCTATCGGCGTCCGTTCGTCCGATGTTTAGCAAGGGGCGCGGCAAGAACGCACGAGCAACCGAACGAAGCTAGCCCGTATGGCCGAGCCCATGTCCGATAAGTACGATCCGGCCGCGATCGAAGCTGCGTGGTACGCCCGTTGGGAGGGCGAAGGCGCCTTTCATGTCGAGCCGGATCGGGCGCGCAGGCCGTTCGTGATCGCGATGCCGCCGCCCAACATCACGGGGCGGGCTCACATGGGCCACGGCTCGACGTACACCCCCATGGATATCCTAACGCGCTGGCATCGCATGTTGGGCGACAACGCCGTCTGGCTGCCGGGACAAGACCATGCGGCGATCGCAACGCAGAACGTCGTAGAGAAAGACCTTGCGCGCGAGGGTTTGTCCCGCCACCAGCTGGGCCGGGCAGGCTTTCTCGCGCGCGTGTGGCGTTGGCGAGCCGACTACGGTGACGTCATCTACCGCCAGTTCAGGGCGTTGGGCTTCAGCCCAGATTGGCAGCGCGATCGGTTCACGATGGACCCCGGTCTCAGCGCGGCGGTCGCGCGGGTGTTCGCAGAACTGTACCGCGCGGGACTCATCTACCGCGGCACACGCCTTATCAACTGGTGTCCCCGCTGTGCGTCAACGCTTGCCGACACGGAGGTTGAGCGCGAAGAGCGCCCGGGCAGCTTGTACGTGGTTAGATATCGGGCAGACGATGGCGCTGGGGATATTTTGGTCGCGACGACCCGCCCGGAGACAATTTTTGCCGATGTCGCGATTGCGGTGCATCCAGCCGATTCGCGCTATACCGCGTTGATCGGCCGCAAGGTACGTAGGCCATTGTCGCCTTTGCCGATTCCCGTGATCAGCGACGATGCGGTCGACCCGCACTTCGGCACGGGCGCGCTGAAGATCACGCCCGGGCACGATCAGACCGACTACGACATCGGGGAACGCCACGCGCTTGTAGGTCGCTCGGTGATCGGCTTCGATGCGAAAATGACGGGCGATGCGGAAGCGAATTTTCAAGGCCTGGATCGCTTTGCAGCGCGCAGCCGCGCCGTCGACGTTCTACGGGAGCGCGACGCCTTGGTACGCGAGGAAGCGCACAGCGTCAACGTCGGCTTATGCTATCGGTGTGAAACTGTCGTCGAACCGCTGCTGTCTCTTCAGTGGTTCGTAAGGATCAAGCCGCTCGCGGAGCCGGCGCTAAAGGCTTCGCGCGATGGTCGCGTGCGCTTCATACCGGCGCGCTACCAGCGAACCTACGAGGACTGGCTGGAACGCATCCGAGATTGGAATATTTCGCGCCAAATCTGGTGGGGGCACCGCTTACCGGTCTGGTATTGCCAGCACGGTCACGTCAATGTCGCCGAGCGCCCGCCTGCGACCTGCGAGGATTGCGGCAGCCAAGAGCTTCACCAGGATGAGGACACGCTCGACACGTGGTTTTCGAGCGCTCTGTGGCCGTTTACGATTCTTGGCTGGCCGGAAAAAACGGCTGAGTTAGAAGCCTGGTATCCGACTCAAGTCCTCGTCACGAGCCGCGACATCATCTTCAACTGGGTGGCGCGCATGGTGATGATGGGACTGCGCTTTGCGGGCGATGTCCCCTTTTCGGAGGTCTTCGTCACGCCGCTGATCTTGGACGAACGCGGTGCCAAGATGAGCAAGTCCTTGGGCAATGCTTTGGACCCCATGCAGCTGATCGCAGATTTCGGAGCTGACGCCACCCGCTTCGGGATCGTGAGCCAACTGCACGGCAGTCAGGATGTCCGGTTCGCGACGGCCAAGTGCGATGATGCTCGAAAGTTCTGCAACAAGCTATGGCAGGCCACGCGCTTCGCGCTGCAGTCCTTTCCGGAGTTGGGCGCCTCGGCTGGGCCCTTGGCCTTGCCGCCCGAGGCCGTTTGGACATTGCCGGACCGCTACATCATGGATCGCCTCGCCGCTGCCATCGGCGATGTGAACCAAGCGTTGTCAACTTTTGCGTTTGCCGCAGCTGCTCAGACGCTGTACGCATTCGTGTGGAACGACCTGTGCGACGTTTACGTCGAGGTCGCAAAAGACAAAGCGCCGCAGCGAGCACCTATCCTGGCGCGCGTGCTGAGCGCCACCCTGCAGCTCATCCACCCGCTCATGCCCTTCATCACCGAAGAGCTGTGGCAACGACTACCGCATGCCGTCGACCGCATCGAGCGCTCGGCATGGCCCAGTCCCGCCCAAGTTGGCCGCCATGATGAAACGGCGCGCGCCCAGATGGATCGCTTGTTGGCCTTCGTGGAAACGCTGCGGACGCTGCGGGCCTTGCCCAAGCTGCCCTACCGCGAGATGCGAGATGCGATTATCGTCGGCGACGCACCCGGTCTGGAGCCGTTGCTCCAGATGGAAGCATGGACCGTGCGGGCGCTGGGGCGCGCCGAGCACGTTCGCGTTTTGAACGATGGACAAACGCGGCCGCCCTACACGGTGTCCCGCCGCTTCGAGAACGTGCAGGTGCTGCTCGAAGTGGATGCCGCCTTTATCGAAAAAGAGCGAGCGACGCTGCTCAAAGAGTCGGAGAGAAATCAGTTAGAGATCGACAAGATCGAGCGCAAACTCGGGGCGTCAAACTTTAGCGTCAAAGCTCCGGCTGCCGTAGTTGAGAAGGAGAGGGCCCGCTTGGCCGAGTTGCGCACTGCCGGCCGTCTTTTGGACAGCCGGCTGCGCGATCTATGAGGTTACGATGCTGGTGGTCCGAGCGAATCCCAGCGCCGGTCGAAGTCGTCACGCAGCGCTTGGCCGCCCGAGCCGAAGTCCCCAGCCGGTGCAAGGATGCCGATCTCTCTGGCTTCGTCTAAGCCATTTTGCGTTAGGTTGTGGGAGCCGACGAATATCGTATCCCCGGTATCGATGTACTTCTCATGGAAGTACCCGGTGCTTACGACCCGAACCGCAACGTTGGCCGCCCGCAAAGCGTCCAGCTCACGAGCAGCCCAGCCGGATCGGCGGCAATCGTCTCCTAGTATGATTCGGTCGTGATGTCCCCCACGCGCCGAATTTCGCTCGATTAACTCTTGAACCACTTCCGCATCCGACAGATCCTCCATCGCTATTCGCATGTCGTGCCGCGAATCGAGCATGGCCTCGATGCGCACTCTCGTGGCGGGCTCCGGTCCGGCGACGATGCGATCGCCGTGCGTTGGGTCAGCGGCATCTTTGCCGTGGTGGACCGCGCCGCTGCCCTCGATGGCGGCGGATACGAGTTGAACATCCGCTTGGAGGCGATCAGCGATGCAGATCTGGCCGGGGCTTTCGATGCCGCTGCGGTCCAGGTTCGCGGAGGCGACGAGCGCCTCTCGCCCATCGATGACGGCTGCCTTGGCATGCACGAGGCTGCTATCGCCGCCATCGACCTTGATGGATGCGCGTGGAAATTCGCGCATCAGGCGGGCGGCGATGGTCCGCGCCGACCTATTTGCGCGCTCGCCGGCTTTTGCTAGGCCGGCCACGCTGCGCGCCTTGGGACCGTACCGGTGCCTGTTACCCTCCACGTAGATTGACACTTGCAGGGAAGGCGTTTTCAGCAGCGCTTTCTTGATCGCGTCTTCGACGGCGGGGTCATCGAGACGATAGAGTTCGATCTCGATGGAAAGTTGAGCGCTTTGCAGTTCTCGGCGAAACGTGTCCCGCGCCGCCGCGCCCACAGAAACGCCTAAATTGCCCACGTCCATACGTCCCGCGTGCCAAGCCGCAGTCAAGGCTGATGGATGAAGAGGAACGCGATGCCTACCACGACGATGAATGCGCCGCTTAGCACCTCGCCATAACGCTCGAGCGGCCCTAAGTTCGCGCGCTGCAAGCCTGACAACGACGCCACGCACAACAGTACGTAAGTCCCGATCGTCGAAAGCGCGAACGCCAAGGACATTATGACGATCAGTGGGGCGCCGTACTTGGCGGCTGCAAAAAATGCAGGGATCCCCTCGACCATCGGGGATGAGCCCAAGATCAACAGCAGCGCCGCACGAGCGGAAGTTGAATGCTCGTGGGAATGCGTAGGCGACCCCTGCCCGCTGTCATCTTCGATCGCGTGCAACTCGTCCCGTTCGTGCCAATGCCAGTGCACATGGGTTGAACCGCCGGGGTGATGATGCGGGTGAGCATGCCCCGCGCGACCGTGGCTGTGTTCGCCGTCGTGACGGTCGCCGCCGTGCCCTGCGTGGTCTGGCGCTCGATCGTCATGTTGGGTTCGGATCTCGAGCAGCGACGAGATGGCGATCCACAGGCCGAATGCGATCAGCGCAGCGCTCGTGGCGATGTCGACCAACCGGCCGAACCTCAGGGCGAACGCCAATCCAGCCAGCCAGACGACGAGCGCGATCGCCAGCGTGGACAACGTGTGGCCCAGACCGGCCCCGGCAGCCGCGCGAGCCGTCTGGGCCCGAGACCAGCCTCTTTGCCGTGCGATTAGCGTGATCGGTACCCAGTGATCGGGCACCAAGGTGTGAAGCACTCCTACGCCGACCACGGCGAGAATCAAGATCTCGGCTGAACCGCGCAACGACCGCCGGTCCTTACGTCCGAACGGCGCTCGGGCGATCCGCGTACATGCGTGAGATCAGTTCCTTCACGATCTTAGCTGCGACCGTAGCGGTCATATCGCGAACGTCCTCGTCAGGGTTGAGTTCCACCACGTCTGCCCCCACGATGGTACCAGGAATGGCCCCGATCAGCGAAAGGACTTCGCGAACTGACAGACCGCCTGGTTCCCGATGCGAGACACCCGGCGCAAACGCCGGGTCCAGTCCGTCGAGATCGACGCTGACGTAGACCGGTCCGCGCGTAAGCGCGCGTATCGCCTCCTCCTGCCCGGATGCGCCGAACACGCGGACGTGATAGCGGTCCGCGACCTCCCGCTGCGGCGGCGTCATCGTTCGAATGCCCACTTGGGTTAGCCCGGCGATACCGGCGTCTTCCAGGATGCGCGCGAACGGACAGGCGTGAGAGAGGCGATTGCCGGCAAACACGGGATACAGGTCGGGATGCGCATCGAACTGCACGATGCTCAAGCCAGCGAAACGTTGCGCGTAAGCGCGCACGATCGGGTACGTTATCGAGTGATCTCCGCCAAGCGACATGACGCGCTTAGAATGGATCAGCTGTGCGGTGATGCTGTGTGTGATGGCCTGCACGTCGCTTGGATCGTCGCGCAGGCTCAAGTCGCCGCCGTCGGTCAAGACGCCGTCCGCACGTAGGTCCAAACCGGACTCCGTGAATGAGTTTGTACCTTCGTTCCACAGGGCCTTGCGGATAGCGCCCGGCGCCTTTGCCGGCCCCCGCAGGTACGACGAGTTGCAATCGGTGGGAAAGCCTAGGACGCACACTGCAAAGCCGGCCGATGAAATAGGTAAAAAAGGCGCCGGCTCCTGCGATTCCATTTCACGTCCGATTCGGGCTTGGCAGACCGTTGACTGCGGTGGGACTTTTTCAAAACAGCAAGATTTACCCGTTAGCAGCTCTTGGGCGCCGTGAAGGTAAAGCGACGGGTCAGCCGTACATGCGCCCATGGGCAAAGCCTGGCTTTCGTTCATGGCCAACTACATGGTCGCCGTACCCTTTGGGTTCGTCCTGTTCAGCCTGGCGTTGCGAAAAAAATGGGTGTACGACATAGCGGACGGCCTAGCGGGAAGTGTCGCGACCATTGCTCTGGTCAAACTGGCCGGTTGGTTGCATTACCAAATACGCCCCTTTGAAACACTTCACCGACAGCCTCTGATAGACCACGTAGCGGACAACTCCTTTCCATCGGACCACTTAGCGGCAATCGGTTTAGCCGTTGCTTATCTGTGGATTCGTTCCCGGCCGCTGGCGATTGCTGCCACCGCCGTCGCAGCAATCGTCGGAGCAGCGCGCGTACACGCACTGCTGCACTGGCCAGGCGACATCATCGCCGGCTTCTGTCTCGGATTGGGTGGGATGGTTGTCGCCCACTTGGCGATCAGCAGGGGCCTGGAATTGCGAGGGGTTAGCTCGGGGAGTTAGACAAAGTCTATTTGGTGCTAGTACCTCTACCGGAGGCTTATCAATGAAAATGGTCGCTGTCGGCAGCCTGCTCTTGTCCTCAATGCTGGTTAGTCTGGCGGCATCGCCGGTTCAAAGCCGCGGCGCCGGAGCAGCTGGCGGACATCCCTCGGACGTCGCGCACGCGCCGGTGCATTTCACGAGATGCGACTCGGTGCCGATGGAGCCGGCCAAGTACCGCTACGACGAAAATGGTCATCGCATCCAGCAATCGCCAGCGGAAAAGCCGTACATCAAATACAGCTTCGTCAACAGATCAGCGCTGACGGCGACACGAGTCATCCTGGGGCTCGAATCCCGCGGCTATTTGATAGAGCGCGTTACTGACGTCGGGACATTCTCGCCCCATGTTCCCATCCAGAATCACAAGCACGAGTTCGCGTTCGGTCGCTTCAGGGGCGGCATGCCGATCGTCCAATGCGTTCCATTGGAAGTCGACCTCGAAGGGGGGAAGACTTGGCGAAATCCGAGTCCACCGCCGATCTAGCGATCTGAAATGTCCGACGTCGCGGCCCATGTCAGTCTGCTTCTAAGGGAGTCCTAAATTTGAGTATCCGGCTTCCGTCGATCATGTGTATAGCGGCAGCGGCGGCGATCGTCAATTCGCCGTCGATGGCCCGCGCTGGAACTTCGGCTGCGCCGAAGGGCGGGCCAAGCCTCAGAGTGGCCCTGCAACGCGATCTAGACGCTTACCTAAAGGACCGCTCGCTGAAGGAGCATTTATCGTCGCTTTCACTCTCGGTCAGCTTGGCCAAAGGTGAGCCGAGCATCAACGTCACGGCTGGAACGACCAAATACCGCGCCGGCGCGCCGGTAACTCCGGCGAACCTTTACCAAATTGGAAGCAACACCAAGGCGTTCACTGCGGTGGCGATCCTACGCCTCGAGGCCCAGGGGCGTCTATCGATTGATGCGCCGATCGGCAAATATCTTCCCCAGTATCCGGCGTACGCAAAGCTGACGTTGCGCAGACTGCTCGACATGACGAGCGGCCTGGAGTCGTACGACAATACATCGGGATGGGAGCGATCGTACGCGCAGAACCCGCTTGCGGATGTCTCGTCTGATGCGTTGATCCGGCTCGTCTATCCTAAGGTCAAATACACACCTGGCTTCAAGTACTCGTACTCGAACACGGGTTACCTCCTGGCTCAAGAGGTAGTCGCAGCGCGCAGCACGAGCAAGAGCTACGACGCCGAGATCGCTCGCATAATCGCAAATGTCGGTCTCAAGAACACGTTTTATGCTGGACATCTGTATCCGCCGGCGATTGCCGGCAGAGTAGTCGCGGGCTATTATGAAAACGATGATGCCGGGTTTGGCAAGTTTCTCGGCAAGGACATGAGCGGATATAGCCTATCGTGGGCCCAAGGCGCCGGCGCGATTGTTTCGACCCCCGACGACTTGATCACTTGGGCACGGGCGCTCTATCAAGGTACGAAGTTGTTGCCCCCAAAGCAAAAAGCAGAGCTGTTGACCCTGATTTCGACGAAGAGCGCTAAGCGCTTGGCCGCCCCGACGGAGAATGATCCGGCCGGTTTCGGCCTTGGCGTCAGCGCGCGGATGGACCGCGGTCTCGGCACGTACTGGTTTTATCAGGGGGAAACGCTGGGCTTTCGAGCCGCTCACCTTTATTTCCCTAAGTCCGATCTGGTCGTGTCGCTTTTCGCAAACAGTCGGCCAGTGGAATCGAACAGCAAGCTGCACGAGCTGTTTATGAAGATTTATGCGACGATCAACGGTCGCGCGCGAAGTTAGCCCCATAGCTGATGGCGCTGCTGATTTTGAGCGCGAAATAGCCGGATGAGGCTGGAAAATCAATAGGGGTGCATGTCGGTGACATCCTCGACAATCCGGGTAGCAATTGAAACGGGGACTTTGCGGGCGTGAGCGGAGCAACAGCGTTCCCCAACGTCGTAGACGCCACGCCAAGGCCAACGAGGGGCGTAACGATGATGGTAAGCTGACCACCACGCGCAGACCGTTGTTGAGTCCTGTCCGGATTTGCCGGCGTAGGGGTGCCCCGTGCGACCCTTGCGCGCTAATTATTACTTGATCCTCAGCGTCGGAGCTGATAAAAACTAAGAGAACCAAAAAGAAGACGGTGCCGGCCGGGAATGGGATTGAACATGAGCGGCGAGGAGAGAATCTCACGTCGCGAGCAGCGTGCTACGGCGAGCGCCGCGCGTGCAAGTGGTTCGACGAGGCTGAGCCGGTCAGCTGTTCCTCGGGTGCAGGGGCGGTGAGGCTGAAGCTCTTACCTGCTTCGGCCCCACCCTGGCGATGGGCTGTTCGGGACCCATCAATGTCATGGTAGGCTAGCTAGCAGCGCGTCTGAAGTAACTGAGGTCCTGGAGGCTAGACCGCGGGGTCCCTTTTCACGCTGCAAGGGTTAGGATGGTGAGGCCGTCGATTTTCGTAGCCCACTGCCTATCTTCTTGGGGCGACCGAAATGGGTAAAGGATTTGTGGCTGTACCGATCCGGTGGATAAGGTGCAGCGGATAGTGTGTGAGAGGACAGGGGTTGCGCGAACCCCGCATCCGAAATCGGGACCTATCGCCCGGAGCGGTGTTTGCCTACGATGCAGCAGCAGGCCGCAAGCGCTATGGACCCGGCCTCACTGACCGCTCTCTGCAGGCGAGGACCGCCCGAGCGACGGGACGAAGGCCGCAATGTAGGCGTTTTTTGGACAGAAGTGTTGCCGAAACGGCACCCCAGCGACGATTGAAAAAGACATCGTCACATCCTTAAACCAAATAGAATCAAGGCTTTCCGGTATCGTGGGCAGGTGGCCGAGTGGTTAATGGCAGCAGACTGTAAATGCCTGCAACATATTGCGCCCCGTGTTTTGAATCGCGGGGCGTTCTTATTTTACAAGGCTTTGCGCGGCCGATAACGTCGCCGAGACGTGGCCACGTGTGCGGAGATGTCTCCAGAGTGTTGCCAAAGTGTTGCCAAAGGGAGAGTGGGCTATCCATCGGAGGTTACCGGTGACCTAGCCTAATGGCTGGGTGTCTTGATCACGGGACCACGTCACAACCGACCTTAGCTATTTGTCAGATTAAGGTCTTAGCTAGCACATCTTATCTCATCATTATACTTTTATCTTTGCCGAGTCCGCGATGTCATTTGACGAACGCGATCAAGCAGTTGTTGGGGGTCACATAAGCGTGTCAGCTTGCCTCCGCGTTCGCGATGCTTTCTGTAAAGATCGGAGTAGTTCTCGGCGATCGCTTTGAAGGATGATATGTCCTCGGTATCTGAGAGAATAACGAACGGCCTCCGTTCTTCGTGATTCCAAGATAATGTTCCCGGGAATCCTGCTGAATCCCAAATTACATATAGACCGTCTTCTACATCTATTTGTTCAAATGCCGTCAGACCACTTTCGCTGTCGATACGGAAAATAGAGTGGTCGTCTTGCTCTAGAATATATAAAGGATACTCCGCCAGGCGCAACTTACCACTTCTCCCAAGGTCTGTGCCAGCCTATGCCTTTACCGAACGCTGGTCCGCTTATCGGCCTTCGCTGATAATTCGGCAGCCTTCCACAATGGGTTTCTCATTATCCCAATCTCCTAACGGGTTCACCCGCAAGAAAGTACCTTTGTCGCCCACTTGAAAGCTGAATTCACCACCACGATATCCCAAGTTTATGGATTCATGCCCAGCGCGAAGTATTCCGCCGCTCCGACAGCAGAGAGGTGGCCTCGGATAGTTGGACACTCGTTTAAGTGATGATTCCGCTCCCCGGAGGGTGAAGAAACCCTTCGAAACGAGCGATCATGTCACGAAGGTCCCGCCGCAATCACTGTGCGGCCTTCAAAGCCAAGGTGGCCATCGCCGCCATCAAGGGCGAACTGACCATCATCTGAGCTGGCCAAGCAGTTTGACGTCCACCCCAATCAGATCGCGCTGTGGAAGACGCACTTGCTTGAGAGTGAAGCTGTGCCGCTTTCGTAGACGGTGGGTGCTGCGCCCCTAAAATGAGACGCAAAGTTAAGCTTGGTTCCGTTGCGAAAGGGGCAACTCATGCCAAGCCAACGCCGCATCTTCGACCAAGAATTCAAGCTGCAAGAGTTGACCGAGATCGATGCTGGGAACAGCGTCGCCGAGACGGCGCGCCGTCACGCTGTCCACCCCGAGGTGATTTACCGATGGCGCCGGCAGAAGCGCAAGTATGCTGATCGCGCCTTTGCCGGCCGCGGCAATGCGTACTCGGACGAAGCGAAGATTGCACAACTCGAGCGCACTTGCGGCCAGCTTGCCGCCGAGAACTCACTTTTAAAAAAAGCCATCAAGCTCTTGCAGGCGCTCGAACGCCCAAGCAACGGCGTGCGGCGCTCAAGGCGTTGATCCAGCATGAACGGCAGCATCCGCAGGTGCTGCCGCTGAGACGCATGTGTGCCATGCTGGGCATCTCGCCAGCCACGCTGTATCGAAGCAATCCTCCAGCCGAGGATGAGCTTAGGTTGCACGATCTGATCCAGCGCATCTGCACCGAATGGCTCACGGCGGGCTATCGCACAGTGCGGGCGCTGTTGCGCCGGCGCGGCTTGCAGATCAACCACAAACGTATCCGGCGCATCATGCGCGAGGATCATCTGTCGGGCGGCCCGCGACGGCACCGCAAAGGGCAGCGCTATACGCGCCACGGATTAGCTACCCATCCCAACCTGGCGGCGTCCTGTCGGGCCACGGCAATCAATCAGCTATGGGTCGCAGATCTGACGTACGTTCGCTTGCGCTGGACATGGATTTTCGTGGCCGTAGTCGTAGATGCGTTTAGCCGTCGCTGCATCGGCTGGGCGCTGGCCAAATTTCTCGATACGGCGTTGCCCTTGGCCGCGCTGCAGATGGCGTTGCGGCGACGCCGACCCAAAGCTGGACTGATCCACCACTCCGATCGCGGCATGCAATACGCCTCAGGCGAATACGTCGCTGCGCTGCGTGCGCATGGCATCGCGATCAGCATGAGCCGCGCGGGCAAGCCGGTTGACAATGCAACCTGCGAACGCTTCATTAGGACGCTCAAGGACGAAGAGGTTTACTTGCACGAATACGACGACTTAGCCGACGCGGAGCGCCATATCAGTCGCTTCATCGACGACGTCTACAACCACAAGCGTTTGCACTCGATGCTCGGCTATCTCACGCCGGTCGAGTTCGAGCAACAACAATTCGCACTGTCCACCGTATCCACAGATTCCACAGCCGCGACTGCGACTGCTACGTTTCATCCTCTAAAGACTTAACTGAGTGTCTCACGTAGGGGCGCAGCACCTTTACGCACTGAATCCGCGCTTGAGGGCGACGCGTGCAAGAGAGTATATAAGATTGGGAGCCATGTTCAGACACGGACACCACGAGCGCCGTTACTGGTTTTGCAAGAGAGCAGAAGGTTGGGGTTGGGAACCCGCTTCCCCGAAAGGCTGCATGGCGACGGCTGTCTTCCTGGCGGGCATTTTCGTCTTAGCCGTTTTATTTAGACTAAATATCGTTGCGACGCGGCCGCTGATACTTTACGGCCTTGGGTGGTTTATTGTGTTTATTGCGTTGGCTGTCGCGACAAGTGAACCATCGGACTGATGGTCGCCGGACTAAGATGCTGGATGTGTATGTCGCAATCACGGAAAAGTCGCTTGCGGCGCTTACTTGTACTTCGTTATCGCGCTCCCGAGCAAGACTCACCGTCTGGCAGGCCCCACAGCTTGGTAAGTCGGACAGGGTTAAGTGCAAGGCCCCGCCCCACGGCCAATCGCATTTCAGCGCATGCTGCAGTGCCATCAGCTCATCAAAGCGGGCGACCGGCGCAGTGGACCGCGCTCCCAAAAATCTAACGCTAACATGGGGCTCTACACCGAATGGCACAGCAGTGAAATGGCGACCAAACTGGGGGATCGAGGCAGCACCGCGTTCTACGTTAAGGTCGCCACCCGCATGCCGGATCATTTGTGGCGTCGGGCGCTATCCGAAGTGGTCGACGCGCGTACGCGCGGTGAAATAATGAAGAGCACGGGTTCGCTGTTCACTTGGCATATCAAGAAACTAGCTGCCGAATGGAACATCGATCTAGCGTGACAAGCAAACGCGTTAACGCCGTCGCGCCATGCGTTGATAACTATTCGGCGAAGTGCTATACTTAAAGAAGAAGAAGAGCAGCGCTTCATCGAAGTCAGTAGAGGGAGACCATGCAGTGCGGAAAGTTGTAGCTATTGTTGGTGCATTACTTGCCATCTATCAAGGCTGGCAAACCATACGCAAACACATCGGGTAACGCCCAAACTACCCGCGACTCAAGGTCATGAAGGTAACCATGATAGCTAACACTATTTCAGACCAGGAGCTCAAGCGCGCTGTACACGTCTTAGAGAGCATCCTAGAAAATTGTTACGAAACTACGACAAGACCGGTGATACAGAAGTAACGGATTTCTGCCGAGAGCGCTTGGCTGGAGCGAAATGGATGCTGTCGGCTGTTCATGGTGACGAAGCCAAGCACCGCGCTCTCGACGAAGTTTGGCGGCATATGCGGCGGCCGATCCGCATTGCGGCCCCCGCGACGCGGGGAGATTTATGGGTTGGGACTCCGATGCTGGTTAAAAAGCAACCAGCAATTTCAACTCTTCAAATGTAAAGTGCCGCATGGACAACCGAAGGCGTTTCTGTGTCACAGTAGCCTTGATAAGGAACGTATAGCTCGCCCGCTTGACGGCTTACTACGAGCTCGCGGTATCGAAGTTTGGCTCGATGAGCGGGACCTCGTGCTAGGCAAGAACCTCGTTGACGAGATATTTCAACACGGCATTTCAAAGTCAGACGCTTTCATCGCCATCCTAAGCAAAACCAGCATTGACCGACCTTGGGTTAAAGAAGAGCTGTCTGTCGCTATCGTTCAGCGGATTGCCGGTCTTGTGAAGACAATCATCCCAGTGGTCCTAGATGGCGTCACACCACCTGCCGCGCTCGCTGCGACAGTGTGGGAGACGGTACCGGACCCTGATGATCTTGACCGGCACGCCGACCGGATTGCGACCGCGATTATCGGCACCACCCCCGTCCCCGTTGCCCCAACGCCGCCCTACGCCGGAATTCCGATTCATCATCTCGCCAACCTAACTGCAGACGATGAACGAGTTTTTGTTCTCACCTGTAAACAAGTTCTAGCGCATCCCCGAATGTATCCGATCGTGTCATTTGACCAATTGGCGCAGCCGAGTGCGCTCGGTATGAACCGTGATCAGATCCGCGAATCGCTAACAGCGCTTGAACATGCGGGGTATTTTACCGACGTTAGAAACGGCATAGGTCAGGGGCCGTCAGCCGCTTGTATTTCATCATGGGCGTTCGAGCAATACCTGGTCAAGTATCAGGCGAAATCGTACCGGCAGCAGAAGATTGAAGTTATCGCCGGAATCGTCAACCAATGCATGCGCAGCCAATGGCAACTGGCTAATCAGCTTGGCATCAATGAATATATCGTCGCTCACATCCTAGCTGAGCTCGAAAGCGGTCGGCACGTTCGATTGCGCGAAGCAACCACGGCGCATCAATTACCGACATGCCTACTATTCGGCGTTTGCTCGCAAAGCTCAACTCGGATTCAGCCTCTTAACCGTTTAGTTGTGTATGCTTTGGTCAATCATCGGACGGAGCTCATGAAACGCCTCCTGCATGGGATAAACTTGATGCTAATAATGCCCCGGGATTAGCTGTGCTAATGAGGCTTAGTACGAACGTACGACAAACTAGGGCGTCTAGCCAGTCAAGCCGACTTTTGTCGATTCCCTTGTCTTTCAGCGTTTTCTTGGTACGATAAGAGCAAGACGTCCATAACCGCTGTCCTCACGAGGCGGCCGCGGCCTCGGACGGCAAGCATTTCCGCGCGATACGCAGATTGGGGATCTTGGTGAGATTACAGATCGTTTCCGACCTTCACCTCGAATCGTGGTGGCTTCCACCCTTCAAGGTACACGGCGACGTTGTCGTCATCGCCGGCGACACTCATGGCGACGCGGCCTCGCTACAGGCGTTTATCGGTCGCATGTGAAGCTGGCTCGGTTTCGTGGATACTTTCCGCTTACGTAGGAGGAATCCACCATGGCCAAACATCCCTGGTCCTACGCACCGGAGTTCCGGCATGAGATCGTTGAGCCGATTCGCTCCGGGTCGAGGCCTAGTCGATGTTTCTCAGGAGTTCAGGCTCGCCCCTCAGAGCATGTCCAACCGAGTCAAGCAAGATGACCTCGACACCTAATTCCTCTGGTAGCGGCACGATCTGCTCGTCGCTGAAACGCGATTTTCGCACAGGACATCCTCCATCGGCTAGTCTACGCCTTGGAAAATCCTACTGCAAGCGCCTCAGTTCTTGGAGGTCAGTTGGCACAACACGATTCCGTCGGCGACATGACGGGGATACCGTCATCCGCCTACTTGCGCCGTGCGGTTAGGCCGGCTATCGTGGTAAGGGGGATGCACAACGTGAGACCTGGCTGTAGGGCCTAGAGTACTTCAATCTTGCAGCCCGGTAATGCTGCCTTCAGCCTACTTACGCCGTCCGCCGTGATTGATCGACAATCCTCAACGATAATCGTCTCTAACGATGGAACATTTGCGAGCGCCAGCAGCCCGCTGTCTGTGATGGGCAGAATCGACAATCGAAGCCTCTTAAGTTTTCTCGCACCCGCCCCAAGGAATTGTAAGCCATTGTCGCCTATTTCCGCAAACTCCGGCAGATCCAGTTCTTCAAGAGCCGGCAACGCGGCGATCGATTTGACGCCCATATCCGTGATGCTTTCGCAGCTCCATAAGATCAACGTCCGGAGGTTCAAGCATGAACCCAGCGCCCTAAGCGACGCGTCGCCAACCTTATAGCACCACCTAAGAATGAGTACCTCCAAACTCGGTAATGCCGTCAGCGCTTCCACACCTCGATCTGTTATGGCATCACACAAGCTTAGATTGATCTCCCTGAGCGTTGGTATCTCGGCTAGCCTGAGCACGGTTGCGTCAGTGATCTCCATGCAACCACTCAAATCAACGGAAACCAGTGGAATCTCGGGTCCGAGCCATTCAAGCCAGCGATCCTTGACATCAATAGCGCCGCTCAAATCAAGCTGTGCCAACAGCGGGAAGTTTGCCAACGCCTTGAGTGATTCACCGCCAAAACGGAGGACTTTTATGGAGCGCTGGTGCGGAGAAAAGCTGCCCAGCTCGCTAATGCTATATGCCTGTCTCGTTCCGAATAGGTCGACGGGACCAATCTGCGCATCTTTACGGTCTGCCATAAAAGACGGTTCCTATTCTAACCAAGCCATCTTCCTCGAAGCCGCTGACCAAAAGCGGCCGGGCGTCACAGTCTCCGCCTGTCCGAATCTACCGCCTCAGGTCACGACGGTCACATTGGGCAGCAAAGAATCGCGTAATGCTGCTAGGGATAGTGATCGTCTGGACTGACCCCCGCCGGAGCTGGACACCAAATAAGCGAAGTAATCGCACGAAAGGTGTCAGATGGCGAAGGAACAGCAATCAGGGGAGAACGAGCCGTTCGGTCGTTGGACGGCTCAGCGTAAAGCCACG
>JALYUR010000027.1 GCA_030853635.1 Vulcanimicrobiota bacterium
CGGAGGATCACCCACACGACAGCATCGGGGGATCGGAGATCGTTTTTACCGTTTCATCCGTCTGCCAAGCGTTCGAAGAACTTCGCGGCCGAGGCGTCCATTTCTTCATCAGCCCGCGCATCGTGACCGGCGAGATGTATGCGGCTAATTTCCGTGACGCCGACGGCCACGCGCTTTCCATCTTCGGACCCAAGTAGACGTCTACTCGCTCAAGCGGCTCACGCCGATTTAGCCAAGCAGCTCAAAGGTCAGTCCAAGCGCTCTTGGACGACCTCCGACAACCCCAGCCACTTGCGCATCCGCTCCAACTGCTCGCTAAGAGTTTGGTTGACGGTCTTGCGGTCGATCGACGCCTCAAGATGCAGCCTCGCAACTCGCAAAATGCCCGCGGCGCGCTCGGCCCGCAGATCCACTCGGGCTGCCAGCCGATCACCGCTCAAGAGCGGACAGACGTCGTAGCCGTCGGTCCGGCGAGCGACGGGCGTGTAGATCTCCAAGCGGTAATCAAAACCGAATAAGCGGGAAGTGCGCTCCCGGTTCCAGACCAAAGAGTCAAACGGTGACACTAGCGCGGCGCACGTAGGCCGCAAGCGAGGCACGCGCAGATCCGCAAGCGCATAGGCCGCGTTTTTCCACCCCTCCACCTTTAGGCGGATGACCCGGCCCGCCTCGATCAGCTCGGCTAAACGAGCGCGCGTATCGTCGATCGTCAGGCGAAAGTAATCGCGGACGTCGCGCTCCGTCGCTACGCCCATAGCATCGATGGAAAGAGTCAAAAGCGTCCGCTGCGCTTGCGCCTCGTCCGGCGTGGGCATCGCCAGAACACTCGGCGCCAGCACGCGCTCCGGAAGGTCGTAGGCCCGCACGAAGCCTTGACGACGAGCCGTCGTGATTCGGCCGCAAAGAAAAAGATATTGGCGGCTTTCGAGATCCGACGCCGCCGCCGCCCCGTCGTGCTCGATCCGGCGGTAAACGTTCTCTATGAGAGCGCGCTTTTCGCCGACGAACTGGCGCCCTCTCTGGGAAAGGCGTGCCGGATCTTTGGCTCGTCTCATGCGCCATCGCAGCAACGGATGCAAGGTCAACGGAATCAACGACGCCTCATGGCCCCAATACTCAAAAAGGGTACGCCTCGACGGCGGCCCGTAGGCCGTGTCCTCAAGCAGTCGATTAGGGTACGGACCTAAGCGCGAGAAAAGAGCGAAATAGTGTGCCCTTGCCACGGCACTGACGCTGTCCATCTGGACCAGCTTGACGCGGGCGAAAACTCGCTGCAGCGACCTGCGACTAATCGTCTCAGGCGTTGAATCGCAAAATCCTTGCGCCCGTAAGACCAGCGCGCGCGCTTGAGCGCCGCTCAAGTCGGCGGAGTGGCCACGCCGTGGCCGGGTCGAGCGTTGGGGCTTAATCAGGTGGCCGGTGCGCCGGCGTTGGAGTCTGAGGCCCAGACATCGTCGATCGGCATGCGCGGAGTTCCCTTTGGATAGCTGTCGTCGGCATGCAGCGACTCCCAGCGCTGCGCCCGCGCCGCTAGATACTCGAAGTTGTCGTAAAGCGAAGGGCCGCGTCTGCGCCGCATGATCGCGATCAGGCCTTTAAGCTTGTTCCACATCGTCAGGACTTGGTACGATCCCATGTCCATAAAAGCGTCTTCAGACATCGCCTGCAGCTTGATGAGGGATCCGATCTGCTCCCAGTACGCGCATACCATGAGCTCGGGATGAGCGATGGTGTCGACCGGCGTCTGCTCGAGACCGGCGCGAAACTCCGGATCCTGCATCTTTTCATCGAGCTCGGTATTTATGTAACGCACCAAGGATCGGTAGTCTTGGCTAGACCACCGCTCCATCATCGCCATCGCCTGAGCGCTTTGATTCCCTGCTCGTACATGGCTCAGTTGTTTCATCGCGGCCACGGCCGATGCAGCGATGACGAAGAACGTCCCGGCAGTGGCCACCGCGGTGACGGCTTCCCAGTTCATACAGGTGCAGTTCTTAATTGCGCTGTAAAAGACTTTACCAGTTGATTCAGATAAAACCGGAGGACAGCGCAGCGACCCCGATCCGGGCCATCTTCTTCGATCTCGACGACACGCTCATCGACGACACTGAGTCACTCGTCGGCTGCGCGGAGGCCGCCGCAGCCGAACTGGCCCCCGCATGCGGGGTCTCGCCTGCGGTCTTAGGTCGTTCATACGTCGAGGCGTCGATCGCGTTTTGGACGGCGCTGGGTCCTGACACCAAAGCTCCGGCGCGCGGCGACATCCGCCCCGCTATGTGGCGCAACGCCCTGCGCCGGCACGGCGTAGACGATCGCGAGCTCGCGCGTAGGCTTGCCTACCGCTTCGATGCGCTGAGGCTCGACGGCGTCGCCTACTTTCCCGACGTTCTTCCAGTGCTCAAAGTCTTGCACGGCAAGTACGTGCTGGGCATCATCACCAACGGCTTCGCCGAGACGCATGCCGAGAAGATCGCGCGCCTTGAACTCGACAAGTTTTTCGATCACGTCCTGCTGGCGGGCGAAATGGCGCTCGCCAAACCGGACCCGCAGATATTCGCCCGGGCGATGCAGCTCGCCGGGACGTCGGCCGAGCAAAGCCTTATGGTCGGGGATCGCTTCGAACGCGATATCCGGGGCGCGCAGGATGCCGGCATGCGAGCCATTTGGGTCAACGTGCGCGGCGAAGCGACTCCGCCGGGGCTTCGACCCGCCGACGCGGCCATCGATTCCATCGCACAGCTGCCTGCAGCGCTCCGAAGCTTGGAGCGCTCTCGCTAGCGCGTCGCGCGACACCTTAATCAAGCGCAAAAGCGCCGCTAATCGCGGCGCTTAAGGCGGTGCTCTGTCGGTGCCCGAGGCTTAGTGAGGGTCGCTGCGGTGACGGTGATGTCCGTAAACGGCGGCCTGATTTGCGTACGCCGTGGTGTCATACCCGTAGTACGGAGAGTTGCCGTTGTTCCCATACGGTGGGTAGCCGTTAGAGTTGCCGTTGTAGCCGTAGTAAGGCCCGCTGCCGTTGCCGCCGCTGATGTAGCATGAGTAAGAGTCACAGGCGACCGTCTGACCGTAGTTGCCGGGATAGTAGCTTTGGCCGTTGGCCAAGACGACGTGACCGTCTTGGTACACGGTGCCCCCGTTTGGCAAATAGCCCTCGACCGTGTTGGCTAGTCTATTCTTGTGGGCGACGTTTGATTCGATGGCAAGACCGGCGATCGCGGCTGCACCCAGGAGCATGTTGCGCGTCCTGGCGGCCTGATCCGCCCTTGCTGCTTGCATCGAGGATATGCCGCATACGCTTACTATCAGCGCCGCAGCGACCAACGTTTGAAGTTTTTTCATCACAAGGCTCTCCTTTGCCGCCATCGTAGCACCCGCGCCTGAGCCAAGACTGAGAGGTGCCTGGGATATTGCTGAGATGCTTGCGGCAGTCCGAGCTTCGGGCGGGGTCTTGCGTCAAATCGCCGAATCGCGCTACTTCTATGGCCAAATCCCCAAACGGCAGCCCGTCGGATCCGCACGCCGCCCCGGCGATCGCCATTCCGGTTCGCCACGGCCTCGAGACGATCGTCGTCAAGGGCGCGCGCGAACATAACCTCAAGAACATCGACCTCACGCTCCCGCGCAATCAGCTCATCGTCATCACCGGGTTGTCCGGATCGGGCAAAAGTTCGCTAGCCTTCGACACGATCTATGCCGAAGGTCAGCGGCGCTACGTCGAGTCGCTTTCTTCGTACGCGCGCCAGTTTTTGGGCCAGATGGAAAAACCCGACGTAGATTACATCGATGGACTGTCGCCGGCGATCTCCATCGACCAGAAGTCGACGAGCCGCAATCCGCGTTCAACCGTCGGCACGGTGACCGAGATCTACGACTATCTGCGCCTCACATACGCGCGCATCGGCATTCCGCATTGTCCCAAATGCGGCAAGCAGATCACGCCCCAGAGCGCGGAGCAGATCGTCGACCAGATCATGACGCTCAGCGAAGCAAGCCGGCTACAGATCCTGGCCCCGATGGTTCGCGGGCGCAAAGGCGAGTATCAAAAGCTTTTCGAGCAGGCGGTCAAAGACGGCTATGCGCGGGTGCGCGTCGACGGCCAGACGCGTGATTTGCGCGAGAGTATCAACCTGGACAAAAAGCGCAAGCACACGGTCGAGATCATCGTCGATCGACTGGTGATGAAGGCGGATCTGCGGCGGCGGCTCAACGATTCGGTCGAAACGGCGCTGCGCCTCACCCAGGGCCTGGTCTCGGTCGTCGTCCAGCCGCCGGGCGCCAAAGAAACGGTGCTCGACTTCTCAGAAAAGTTCGCGTGCGTCGACTGCGGCCTGTCGTTCGAAGAACTCTCACCGCGCATGTTCTCTTTCAACTCACCTTACGGCGCGTGCCCGGAGTGCACGGGCCTCGGGGCTAAGATCGAGATCGACCCGCGCCTGGTCATCCCCGACCGTAACCGCACTTTCCGCGAAGCCGCAGTGGTGCCGTGGAGCAAGAATCTCACGGCCGGCATGAACACGTTTTACATGCAGCAGGTCGAGACGCTGCTCAAAGAAGAGGGCTACAACCTCGACACGCGGGTGAAAGATCTGCCCGAAGATCTGCTGCACGTCATCCTCTACGGCGTCGACGACCGCCGGGCGTTCACGTTCCGTACCAAGACCGGCAAGAAGTGGAAGTACGAAGCGCAGTACCGGGGCATCATTCCGAACCTGCAGCGCCGCTACGAAGAGACGTCGTCGGATTACGTCAAGGAATCGATCGAAAAGCTCATGACCGACGTCCGCTGTCAGGCCTGTAAGGGAGCCCGGCTCAAGCCGGAGTCTTTAGCGGTGACGCTCGCTGGTCTGTCGATCGCGCAGCTGACCGCATTGCCGGTGGATCGCGCGCTGTCGTTTGTCGAATCGCTCACGCTCAACGCGCGCGAGGAGCAGATCGCGCGCCAGATCGTCAAAGAACTGCGCGCGCGCTTGGGCTTTTTGGTCAACGTCGGCCTCGACTACCTGACGCTGGATCGCAGCGCCACCACGCTTTCGGGCGGCGAGGCACAGCGCATCCGGCTGGCGACGCAGATCGGCTCATCGCTCGTCGGCGTTCTCTACGTTTTGGACGAGCCTTCGATCGGGTTGCATCAGCG
This sequence comes from Vulcanimicrobiota bacterium, assembly GCA_030853635.1. Classification (GTDB taxonomy): domain Bacteria; phylum Vulcanimicrobiota; class Vulcanimicrobiia; order Eremiobacterales; family Eremiobacteraceae; genus Mawsoniella. The sequence continues at coordinate 5,135 of JALYUR010000027.1, forward strand.
CGACAACGCGCGGCTGTTGGCCACGCTCAAGACGCTGCGTGACCTGGGCAACACGCTCATCATCGTCGAGCACGACGAGGAGACGATGCGCGAAGCCGACTACCTGGTCGACATCGGGCCGCGCGCGGGCAAGGACGGCGGCCGCGTGGTTGCCGCCGGCTCCATCGAGGACATAGTCGCCGCGCCCGAGTCGCTAACCGGCCGCTATTTATGCGGCGAAGATTTCATTCCGGTGCCGGGGGCGCGCCGCGAGCCGAAGGGCGCTCTGACCGTGCGCAACGCCCGCGCGAACAACCTGCGCGGCATCGACGTCACGTTTCCGTTGGGGGTGCTGTGCGCGGTGACCGGCGTGTCTGGTTCGGGAAAGTCAACGCTGGTCGACGCGGTCTTGTACCGCGCGCTCGCTCATCATCTGCACGGCCAGCCGCCCGAAGACACCTACGGGCGGGTTGCCGGGCTCGATCAGCTCGACAAGGCGATCGTTATAGACCAGTCGCCGATCGGCCGAACCCCGCGCAGCAATCCGGCAACCTATACGGGGGCCTTCGACCCCATCCGCGAGTTGTTCTCGATGACGCCGGATGCCCGGGCGCGCGGCTATCTGCCCGGGCGGTTTTCATTCAACGTCAAGGGCGGCCGCTGCGAGACGTGCTCGGGCGACGGCATAATCAAGATCGAGATGCACTTCCTGCCAGACGTGTACGTGCCGTGCGAGGCGTGCAAGGGCAAGCGCTACAACAGCCAGACGCTCGAGGTGCGCTACAAGGGCAAGTCGATCGCCGATGTTCTGCAGATGCGCGTCGACGAAGCGTCGGAGTTCTTTGCGAACATTCCGCGTATCCACAACAAGCTGACAACGATCTGCGAAGTCGGTCTGGGATACATCGCGATGGGCCAGCCCGCGACCACGCTCTCGGGCGGTGAGGCGCAGCGCGTAAAGCTTGCAGCCGAGTTGTCGCGGCGCAGCACCGGCCGTACGTTTTACATCCTCGACGAACCCACCACCGGGTTGCATTTCGCCGACATCGCGCAACTGCTTGAAGTCTTGGCGCGGTTGGTCGACACGGGCAATACCGTCCTGGTGATCGAACACAACCTCGATGTGATCAAAACCGCCGACTACGTCATCGATTTAGGCCCCAACGGCGGCGACAAGGGCGGAAGGGTCGTCGCGAGCGGCACTCCGGAGACTCTGGCCGAGCATCATAGCTCCTACACCGGCCAGTATCTTAAGCGCGTGCTGGCGGACCGCCGCGCTCACATCGCCATCACGAGCGACCATGCCGCCGTGAGTGAAGTCGAACGCGCCAACCAAGCGATTTTGCGCACGGTCAACGGCCAAGCCGGCCCGCGGACTGAAGTCCCGGCGTAAAACGCCGAAACTAAAGGCATAGGGCGCCCCGGCCGCTCGGCCGCGGGGACGCTCCTGCCTGAGTCCGTCTGTATGCAGGATCGATGAAGCAGCTTCCGGCGTCACTTCCGCTCCCGGTCGGCGTTTCCGTACGTAACGCCGACCTCAACGTCAACGAGCACGGCTTGGCTGCGCGACTCGACGAGTCGGGCCTGGTCGCGGTTTTTGCCATCGCCATACCCGACGGTACCGTGCTCTTCACGACGATCGATATGCGTGCGATAAACCAAACGGCGCGCGGACTCGTACGCGTAGCCTCGTCCCGTGATCTCGGCGAAGGCGCGGGCTTCGAGACGGTAGCCGAATTTGTCGAACTAATCGACGACGGTAAGCAAAAACTGCAGCGCCTCTTAGCCGGCAGCGGGGC
>JALYUR010000031.1 GCA_030853635.1 Vulcanimicrobiota bacterium
ACGTGTCGATCGATCCCATCCATAGATACTCGCCGTCGAAGGCGAGAGACTGCGGCCGAGTAGCGGGTGATTGAAGACGGCGAACTTCTTTTATTTCCTTGAGCAAGACGACCTCCGCGCAAGCTGAACCCGATAGTTACGCTCCCCTTGCAAGCGCCGAAATGGAGCGCATAAGGGCTGCAGCCTTATCGAAAGGCGTTGGGTAAAGATCTTCGCTGCCAAAAGTTTGATATGGTTGGTTTACGGCCGAATCTAAAAGTTCAGCCGACCGTATGCAAGGTTCACCGACCAGGGATGCGTTTATTCTTATGACTTGATCTACCGTGGGGTACGGTAGACCAATATCATCAGTCTCCAACTATGCCCTGGCCAGAGCCTCTATCGTGTCCTTATCCTCTTCCAAAGTTTCGCGTAAGTAATCGCGGAAGCGCTTTTCATCGAGAGGTTTCGCTTCGAACTGAACGTGGATAGCTTCCCTGATAATTTCGGACATGGGACCCCGTTAGGGCGACGTGATCATCCACTGACTGCCGAAGCGATCGTTGACCATCCCGAACATCCCGCCCCAAAACGCCTCTGAGAACGGCATATCGACCTTGCCACCATCGGCGAGGAGCTTGCAAAGCCGCTCGCCTTCGGCGCGGTCCGAGACGCTCAACGCAAGCGAGACGTTTCCGGCGTCCGGATCGACGGCTTTGGCTTCTCGACCATCCGCCGCCATAAATTTGATGTTGGATGCTGTAAACGAGGCATGCATGATTTTGGTTTGAGATTCTTTAGGCATTTCAGCGGCCATGGGCGTGTCAGCCACTCGCATCATTTCGTACGAGCCCCCGAATACTGACTTGTAAAATCCGAGCGCTTCTTCGCAACGTCCGTAAAAATAGATATACGGCGCAAGCTGAGTGTCCGTTTTTGGTTGGGTTTTAGAGGCGTCTACCATCGATGCTCCTTTTATGCAGTTGGGTCGTGAGCCGACCGAATATGAACCTTCGATTTGGGGTTCTGTCCTGCATGGGGTGCTTCCCGCGCGCGCCGACGCCATTCGGAGAGGCACGATCACTTTTCTCTTCAGCGATATCCAGGGGTCGACCAAGCTGATTCGGATAGTTGCGCCTCCCTTGCGAGCGCCCTTCCTCAGCAAACAACGGATGTGCTATAATGCAACCTGCATACCGCCATCGTCCTAAAGCGTGCGCTTAGAGCGCTTTGAATATGGCGGCCGCTTCGGCTTTTCCGCTTTTCAACGCGCTTCTCCAATGATGAAGCTGCTCCGTTCTCTTAAGGATGACAATGAAAGTACTGATCAAGGCCGGCATGGCGTTCGCCCTGTGCTCGTTCACGCTCTCCAGTCTTTTGGCAGAGGCTTCGGCGTCGCCCGTTCCGGGCTGGCGCGGTTACGCCCGGGATGCTCACCATGCGGCCGGCGCCCCAGCTGCGTCTCAGCCGATAAACGCAATTCATTGGCGGACCCCGGTGGATCTCAACCCACAGTATGCGGGCGGTGAACTTCTGGCACACTACGGCTCGCCGGTGATCACCGCTTCCAACACGATCGTCGTGCCGGTAAAGACCGGGGCGGCCGACGGTTTTCGCGTGGAAGCGCGCAAGGCCTCAACCGGCTCGCTCGTCTGGAGCTTTGCCAGCGACTACACGCTGCCGCCACACGATTGGACTCCCAGCTTCAACCCGTCGCTGACATATCAGAACCGCCTATACTTTCCTGGCGCCGGCGGAAAGCTGTTCTATCGCGACAACCCCGATGCGGCGCAACAAACCGTACAGTCTGCGGTCTTCTACGGTCTCAAAAATTACCTAGCCGCGAAAACGGTGTACGACGGCGCCGTCAAAATCAACACCCCAGTCACGACCGATAGTCAAGGAAACGTCTTTTTCGGTTTCGTTGTCTTAGGTTCGACGCCGCTCAACCTCCAGAGCGGACTAGCGCGCATCGGGGCCGACGGCCGCGGCAGTTGGATCTCTGCGTCATCCGCTGCCAGTGACGGCGCGGTGACGCAGGTAGCGATGAACTGCGCGCCCGCCGTCTCGTGGGACCTCAAGACCGTCTACGTCGCCGTAACCGGCAACAGCACCGGCTATCTGGTCGCCCTCGACGCCTCCACGTTGCAGACCAAGTCCGAAGTGGTTCTCAAAGACCCCGCGTCCGGTAAGCTTGCCACAATTTCGGGCGACAGCACGGCGTCGCCGACGATCGGTCCGGACGGCGATGTCTACTACGGCGTTTTGGAATCCTCTTATGGAGCGCATAACGATCGCGGCTGGCTGCTGCATTTCGACTCGACGTTGGCGCAGTCGAAGGTCCCCGGCTCGTTCGGCTGGGACGATACCGCGTCGCTGGTCCCCACCCGCATGGTGCCCTCGTACGGCGGCGGGTCGGCGTACCTGCTGATGACCAAGTACAACAATTACGCGGGCATCGGAACCGGGGATGGCCAGAACAAGATCGCTATCCTCGACCCTGACGCGACCGAAGCCGACCCCATTTCGGGCATTCCGGTCATGAAAGAAGTGATCACTAAGCTAGGCATCACGCCGGATCCAGGTCACCCGGGCGGCGTGCGCGAGTGGTGCATAAACACCGCCGTCGTCGACCGTTTCACTAACGCCGTCCTGGCCAATAGCGAAGACGGCTATCTATATCGCTGGAACACGGCCACGAACACGTTCGCGCAGCGAATTCAACTCACCAGCGGCGTGGCGGAGTCGTACACGCCGACATTGGTCGGTCCCGACGGCCAAGTGTACGCGATCAATAACGCGGTGCTCTTCGCCATCGGACGGTAGTTTCAAAGGCCGCGGCGGCTAGCTTAGCCAACTTTGTCGATGCCTCACCGGGCATCATCATGGGAAGCACCTCCTCCGCGGCCGCGCGGCCCATACCTAGCGGCACCATTACGTTTCTCTTCAGCGATATCGAAGGGTCGACCCAGCGTTGGGAGCGCCATCGCGAAGCGATGCAGACGGCGTTACGCCGCCACGACGACTTAATTAGGGCGGCAATCGTCGCGCACGGCGGATACGTCTTCAAGACGGTGGGCGATGCCTTCTGCGCCGCGTTCAGCACGGCGCCGGATGCGATTCACGCGGCTCTCAACTCACAGCGAACGCTCTCGCATGAAGATTTCTCCGCGACGGAAGGGCTCGTCGTGCGCATGGCGGTCCACGCTGGGCACGCGGACGAGCGCGACGGCGACTACTTCGGGCCAACGGTCAACCGGGTCGCGCGCCTGCTCTCGGCTGGGAACGGCGGGCAAATTCTACTGTCCGGCGCCGCCGCTGACCTCGCCCGATCGGATCTGCCGGCACAGGCTTCGCTGCGCGATTTAGGCTCGCATAGACTAAAAGACTTGGCCTATCCGGAACACGTCTTTCAACTAGCGGCTGAAGGTTTGCGCGACATCTTTCCACCGCTGCGCTCGCTCGACGCGCTTCCCAATAACCTGCCGATTCAGTTGACGAGCTTCCTCGGTCGCGACGCCGACATCGTCGAAGTGGAGAGACTGCTCGAACGATCGCGCCTGGTGATGCTACAGGGGTCGGGCGGCGTGGGAAAGACGCGCCTAGCGTTGCAAGTGGGTGCGCGATTGCTCGATCATTTCCCCGACGGCGTCTGGTTTGTGGAATTGGCGCCCCTTAGCGACCCGCGGCTCGTCGCCAGTACGGTGGCGGCGATCTTCAACCTCAGCGAGCAGAACAACAGGCCGATCATCGACACGCTGATCGACGCGCTGAAATCCAAGACGCTTCTGCTCGTGCTCGACAATTGCGAGCACCTCGTCGCCG
>JALYUR010000040.1 GCA_030853635.1 Vulcanimicrobiota bacterium
GACTACGACAGGGTGGGAAACATAGATGCTAGCGGACTTGTTCGCGATCGCGCCGGAACCATCGTCGGCAAAGTGGAAGAACCGGTGGACGGCGCGGTCCTGCTGATGATTCTAAGCGGGCGGCTTCACGCCTCTACGGCCCGCACAAACGATGACGAGCCGGGTGATACGCTCATGGATGAAGCCCAAGCCATCGGCGAGCAGACGACGTATCCCGGTGTCCGCAAAGGTTACGCGCCGCTGGGCGACGACGAAGTGTTCTTCCGCCCAAAGGAAAAGTTTTAGCTAGCCGCGCCCCGGTTCAAAGCGGAGCGGTTCTTCACTCATATCGATACGCGCGCTGCGCTGACGACTTCAGCCGCCGATTCGTAGCGCTCCTGAGCGATGAGGTATGCGCCCGCCGCGCCCGGCGTGTTTATCAGCTCAGCCAACAGGTCGCGCGCGATGGCGATGCCTTCGCGGTGCGCGTCGGAGGCGGCCTCCATGCGCCGGCGCACCTCCAACGGTATGGCCATACCGGGTACTTCGTTGTGCAGATACTCCGCGTTGCGGACGCTTTGCAGGGGCAATACGCCTACGATAACCGGAAAGCCAAGCATATCGGCTCGTTGGAGAAACGGCAGGGCGGCCGCAACATCGTAAACCGGCTGAGTTATCGCAAAGTCGGCCCCGGCGGCCATGCGCTCTTGCATCCTGGCCACTTCCATGTCGACGTCTCTGGCGATGGGATTCAAGGCTACGCCAAGGTGGAAGCGCGTCGGCTGCCCGATTGAATTGCCCGCATGATCCTTTCCGTGGTTGAACGCATTGACGATTTCGGTCAAGCCGGCAGCCGTCACGTCGAACACAGATGTGGCTTTGGGAAAGTCGCCGACGTTGGTTGGATCACCTGTCAGCGCCACGATAGCGTCGATGCCTAGCGCGGATGCCCCCAGCAGGTCGCTTTGCAGCCCGAGAACGTTGCGATCGCGGCACGTCAAATGCAAGATGACGCCCAGCCCAGTCTCGCGCACGATCAAATGACCCAAAGCCGTGCTGGACATGCGCAAGCGTGCGGTCGGGTTTTCCGATATGCTCACCGCGTCCGCGCCTGCCGCTTCGATGAGCTTAGCGGCCAGCACGCTCGGTTCGAAATCGACACCGCGCGGCGGCGATAATTCGACCGTGATGACGAACTCTCGCCCGAGCTTGCGCTCGAACGAAGTGTGGCGGCCCGCAAAGCCGGGCGATGGCGTCTCTGTTTTGCGTGCCGCCGGCGCCGGCGCGCTATCATCCAGCGATACCCAGGGTACAGCCTGGGCTGATGGCGCCGGAGCGGGGCGAGCTTGAGGGCGCTTTGCGCGCAACTCGTGCGCCATCGCCGCGACGTGTTCCGGCGTCGTTCCGCAGCAGCCGCCCACTACCGTCGCGCCGATGTCGATGAAGCGCCGGGCGAAATCAGCGAAGTAACGCGGTGAGGTCACATAAACGGTACGGTTATCGACTTGACGCGGGTAACCGGCGTTGGGCATGACGGAGACCGGGCACTCGAGGTGGCCGATGACCGGAACCAAGGCGTCGAACACGCCTTGCGGCCCCAGCGCGCAGTTGATACCGACCCCGAAAGCGCCTGCCCCTACCAGCCGGCGAAAGGCCGCCAACGGCGGATCGCCCCCCGGGGTCTTTGCGTCTTCCATGATCGATAAAGAGACTATGATGGGCAAGCCAGGCGCGGCTTCTCGAGCGGCGTCCAAGGCCAGTAAAGCTTCTTCGACGCTGCCGAACGTCTCCAACAAAAGCAGATCGGGACCGGCGGTCGCGACGGCGGCCGCATGCTCGACGAAGACATCGCGCGCCTCAGCCCTGCTGACCGAGCCCAACGGACGCATCAGGGCCCCCAAAGGACCGATCGATCCGGCGACATATGCGTTGTGTGCTGCCGCTCGCCGCGCCAGCGCGACGGCTTGGGCGTTGAGTTCTCCTAGCCGGCCCTTGAGATCATGCGCGGCCAACTTGAGGCGGTTGGCGGCGAAGCTATTGGTTTTTAGCAATTGGGCGCCGGCGGCGATGTAGTCCAAATGGACGCGCTCGACGGCGGCCGGGTTTTCGGTGTTTAAAACTTCGACGCAGGACGTCACGTCGGCACCGCGCGCAAAGAGCAGCGTGCCCATGGCGCCGTCCGCCTGCAGTACTGCGTTATGCAAGCGTTCGCTGAGCGGTTCCACGACGATCGCTGTTCGTTGGCGCGCCGGCACGCCCCCTTGCAGCCGATTCCCGCCGCGGCGCCGAGGAGCGGGCGAAGAGTAAGCGAACCGAACACGTTCGATGAGTGAACGTCTCCGCGCGCTGCTCGTAATTTGCGTCACGGCGGTTTGCGCCATCGTGAGCTACGTGTTTTTTTTGAAGCCGTTCATCGCTGAGCAACCGAGCGTGCAAAAGGTCCTCAATGCGCACAGCACATGGACCGTGACGATGCAAGAGTATCTCCACACCGGTCCGCTTTCGGCGCAGACGTACCGCATTTCCAACGACGACGGCAAAGTGACGATGTTTTATTCGGCGACCAACCATGGCGGTTCGATCACAAAGCAATTCGACGTACCGCTCGTGGGCCCGGCCGGCACCTTCTTATTTGAAGAGCTTCGCGCTCAGGGTATCTGGGAGCTAGATGATAAGCCGCTGCGGCCCAACCTTTCTGACGAGTACATCGTCGAGGTGCAGCAAACGCTTGGGGACGAAGGCGGAAGCCGCGCGTTCTCCTTTTCTGACCCACATTACTGGGCAACCACCAAAGCACGGGAGTTTCGGCTAAGTCTCAATCCCAAGCACACGGGCGGTGATGTTGGCGCCCGGACGATCGGCGACACCGGGCACCCCTTGCGCGACGATCGCTATCTGCAAATCGTCAATCGCATCAAGCGCTTCGGATCGCAAAGCGTCCTAGACGCCGAGAACACGATCCGCACAGAACTTGCATCGACGCCCAAGCTTAGCCGCAAGGGTCAGCGCACTTGAGTCCGACGGAGGTTGTTCCGGCAGCGCGCCGGCGCTGGCGGATAGTCTATGCGATCATCGTCCTGGCAGCCGTGCTGACCGCCATGTGGTACTACTTTGAGAATCCCGCCAACCAGACTTTTGGCCGCACCGTTACCCAAGTGGCCGTGCACCAAAAAGTTGTCGCGCTCACTTACGACGACGGACCCAATCCGCCGTATACGACTGAGATTGTCGATTATCTACACAGCGTGCACGTGCCGGCGACTTTTTTCGTCGTGGGCCGAGCCGTGCGCAAGTATCCCGAGGTCGTCCGCCTTGAGGCCAAAGACGGAGATGCGATCGGCAACCATACCTGGGACCACGCGCACTTAGTCCTGGAGAGCCGTAGGCATATTGAGCGCGAACTCAACGACGCGGAAGCCGCGATCGTATCAGCTGCAGGAGTACGCACGCATATCTTCCGGCCGCCCTTTGGGGCTCGCGACTTTGCGGTTATCCGAGTAGCGCACAAGCTCGGCTATCAAGTGATCATGTGGTCGGTACCGCTGCCGCGCGACTGGGCCGGACCCCCTCCCCCGATCATCGCCAAGCGCGTTTTGCCGTACGTCAAGGACGGCAGCATCATAGCGCTGCACGACGGGAATCGCGGCAAAGGCGGAAATCGCGCGAGCACCGTCGCCGCTACCAAACTGATCGTGACGGCGCTGAAGGCTAAAGGCTACCGATTCGTCACGGTTCCGGAGCTGGTTCGACTGGGGTATGAGGCGCGTAAAATGCCGCCGGCGGGCCCCACTGAGTACGAAGGCGGAGACTAAGACCGCATAGGTCGCGGACGCGCAACGCCAGCCCTGGTCAGTCGTAGTAAACACCATGCCACTCGATCCAACCACCTTCATGGCCGCCGGGATGGACGCGATGGTGCGTTTCGTGCACGATGGCCCCGTGCGCGTCGGGAACGAGCTGTCCTTTCACGGCTACCGTGTCACCTCGGTGCACGGCTATGCGCGGGGCGAGGTCGACGTTATCGATGACGTCGAGCCGGAGCCCATGCTGGGTGACGATCGGAATGTCTTCGTGCCAAGCGTGGGTCCTGCGGCCGAAGAAGAACGTCGGGTCCGCGGTTACTTGGCCCGCGACTTCAACTTCGGCGGCGCGATGCTGCGCGACGGCGGCGCACGCGGCTGCATCGTCATAACGGGCATAGAGATCGGCGCTTTGCAATTTTGCAGCAACGTACATACGCCGTATATCGCGCGCCGAAGCGACGCCGTCTAGGCGCTCAGCGGAGGATTTGAGCCGGCGGCGAAGCGCGGGAAAAGATGATGATACTCGCGGCCACGCTCTTTTTGAGTTTGGGTCTGATAAATCTGGATTTCAGCCGCACGTGGTGGCGAGGTCAGCGGCTGCGGCTGGCGATCGGCGTTCCAATCATCTTCGTCTACGTCTACGAAACGCTGCCACCGCTGGTATTCCCCCAGGCTCTATCGCTGCTGCTCTTGTCCTTCGTGCCCAACGCCGCTTACAGCCTGGTCGATTCGGCGCGTTCGGCCGTCACGATCCGGGCATTGCGCATCGTATCGCAGCGCCGCCTGCCGGCGTTGCCGTACGTCATCGGACTGCTGGCCCTTGGCTTGTGGCTGCTGGTGCTCGTCGTGGCGCCGGTCGTCGACGCAAGCGGCTTGCGCGATCTTGCGGGCGCTCAAGTCAGCAACGCTCCGCCGCCGGCTGCCAAACCAGAGCATCTGCGGGTCGTGCCTCAAGTCAGCGCGGCCTTCGAGGGCGACAAAGTGATCGGCCAGCTCGGCAGTTACTATGGGATCAACGCGGACACTTACAACATCCAGCCGGTCAACGGCCAGCTCCAGTGGGTGGCTCCGCTGCAGTTCCGCGACTTCGTCAAGTGGGTCACGCGCGGAACGACTCCCGGCGTGGTCGAGGTGTCGGCCGAGCATCCGGACCAAGCAGCGCGCCTACTGCTTGGAGCCCCTATGAGATACGTGCCGTCTGCGTTTTTATGGGCGGATCTGCGTCGCCACGTGTATAGCACCTATGGCACGCGCGCGATTTTGGAACTCACGTTACAGTTAGACGATCACGAAAAGCCGATGTACCTGGCGACGCTCGGTCGCCCGACGATCGGCTGGACCGGCGACGTCGTGACCGGAGTGGTCATCGTGGATCCGGTGAGCGGCGCCATGACGCACTACGCGCGTCAAAACTTTGCTCGCTTGCCCGGCTGGGTGAAGCGGGTTTATCCACCGGAGCTCGTCTGGCAGTACAATGAGTGGCTTGGGCTGTACGTGCACGGTTGGATCAACTCTCGACTGTCTCAGCGCGACGTTCATCTGCCTGCCCGGCAAGAAGTCTTCGGCGTGATCGATCCTCAAGGGCAGTTCGCTTGGTTTTGCGATCACACTTCGCCATCGGCGAACGATCGCTCCATGACAGGCTACACGTTCACCGACACGGTGACCGGTAAGATGGCCTATTATACGGGCTTCAACGGTTATTTTAACTCAGAGGCCGCCGACACGTCGGTGGGCGCATTTCCAACCGTTCGCCAAGCACAGCTCGTGCCGCAACAGCCGGTGCTATACAATCTCTTCGGCCGCCCGACGTGGATCGTGCCGGTCGTCGCAGACAACGGCAAGTTTCAAACGTTGGGTCTCGTGCTCGCCGACGGCGGCCACACGGTCGTCGGCGCGGTCAACGCGAACAATCCGGAGGCCGACGCGGTGACGCAGCTGCAAGGCTTCGTCGCCGCTTCAGCCGGCGGGCGGGCCGCTGCGGCTGCCGCTGATGCCGGCGCGGTGACCCGCAGCGGCGTGGTCGATCGGGCCATCGTCGTCGGCGACTCGCTTTACGTCGTGCTGCGCGGCGACAAGCGCGTCTATAAAGTCGACTTGAGCGACCCCAAAACAGGTCTTACGCGTGCCGGCGACCGCGCTAGCATCACTTTTGTCGGCGGCCAGGGCGGCGTGCCGGTCCGCGTCGTTCGCTTCGCGAACCAGTCGTTGCAGTGAAAAACGGAGTCGCGATGTCGCCAGCGGAGAAGAAGAAGTAAGCAGGGTGAGATCTGCCGCTCAAAGCGGCTGCGACCGGGATACTCAAGACGTCGGCGCGCAGTAAAGCCGGTGCAGAGGCGAAATCTACGAACCTGACCTCGGCAATATTCGGATCGGCGGCGGATGGCTTCGATCGGCGCTGCTCTTGGCGGACCGAGAAGGTAAAGTTGACGACGTGCAGACCGCCGCCGTCATCGAGCGATTCGCTGACGTACTCAAGGCGCGTCGGCAACACTACCAACGCCGTTTCTTCGAAGAATTCGCGTTTGACCGCCTCGACGATACTTTCGCCGCTACGTTGGCGGCCGCCGGGCAGCGTCCACAGCGGCTGCGGCTCCTGCGGATAGACGGAACGCACGAGCAGCAGCCGCCCTCGGCTGCGCAGCAGGCCGGTGCATAGCCTAACCTCCATCAGCAAAAAGCCCTCGTCATTCGAGGGCCTTGCTCAACCAACGGCTGGCCGCCACGGCCGGCTCGCTAACGGCGCACTGATCTCAGGGAGCTTGAGGTCCGCTGCCGAGATCGGCTGCGTCCTCATCATCTTCATCATCTTCGTCGTCATCGTCCAGCAGGTCGTCCTCTTCACCATCGAGGCCGTCTTCGGCCGGACCGACGTCATCCTTGTCCAACCCAGAGCGCTCCTCGCGGGACTGAACCGATGCATTCAACCGATCTTCCACTGCTAACTCGCTTTCCGGCACCGAAGGGCGGCGCCATCGGCTCATATACCCTTCGTGCTTGGGCCCAACCGTATGACTCGGAGGACGGGCACCGCATCCAATCGACCCACGTCGTTTAATCACGTTCCGTTAGGGTATAACGCAAGCTGTATCTCAATATAAAGGAGGAGCGCGATGCCAAGTAGTGCCGACGGCAATCAAGGGCTAGGACAAGCCGCTCAAAGTGCGATCGGCCAGGTCCAGGACAAAGCCCAGCAAGTGGCAGGCCAAGCCAAGGGGTTTTTCCGCAGCCAAGTAGATCAGCGATCCAACGATTTCGGCGGTCAACTCAGCACGACGGCCGAGGACATTCGCAGCGTGAGCGGACAGTTGCGAGAGCGGGGCCGCGACAGCGCCGCCAAGCTCATAGACGGACTGGCGGACCGCACTAGCCAGGTCGGCGACTATCTGAAGGACTCCGATACCGACCGCATGATGCAAGACTTGGAACGTTTTGCCCGGCGCCAGCCGTGGGCGATGGCGGCGGCCGGGCTGGTGTTAGGCTTGGCCGCCTCGCGTCTGATGAAGGCGTCAAGCAGCCAACGGTACCAGAGCTCCTGGAGCGGCAGTACGGACGGTTACGACTATGGCGACTACGGGTCGACCCGATCAGGATACAGCGGCGTGAGCCAGTATCAAAGCCGTCCTGAGTACCAGGACGACGACACCGAGCGCTACAGCGAGTAGGAGCAAGCGTCATGGCAAAGGATCAGACGGATTTGCATGACAGCTCGCTCGGCGAGCTCTTACGCAGACTCTCCCAAGAGACGACGCTTCTAGTACGCCAAGAGGTCGATCTCGCAAAAGCAGAGATGGCCCAAAAGGGCCGACAGGCCGGCGCTGGGGCCGGCATGTTCGGCGGAGCCGGCTTATTGGGCCTAGGCGCGTTCCTTTCGTTGACGGCGTGTTTCATTCTCGCGCTGAGCCTACGAATGGACGCATGGCTGGCCGCGCTGATCGTCGCCGTGGTTTACGGCATCGTGACCGCCATCTTGGCGATGACCGGCAAAAAGAAGTTTCAACAAGCAGGGCCGCTTGTGCCCCAGCAAACGGCTGAGACGGTGAAGGAGGACGTGCAATGGGCAAAGACCCAAATCAAATCCGGAAGAACATAGAACACACTCGCGAGCGGATGGGTGATACAGTCGAGGCGCTGGGCTATAAAGCGGACATCCCGTCGCGGATGAAAGACTCGATCAGCGACAAGGTGGACGCGGTCAAAACCAAGCTCACCGGAGTATCGTCTAAGGTCAGCAACGCGCTGCCCGACACTGGTAGCATGCGTCGTTCGGCCGGTCGGGCCGTGGGAATGGCCACGGAGAACCCCCTCGGCTTGGCCCTAGGCGGCTTGGCGCTCGGATTTTTGGTGGGACTGATGTTGCCCGCAACCGACATCGAGAACGAAAAGATAGGCGACATCGCGGACGACGTAAAGCAAAAAGCCAAAGACACCGGCCGGGAAGTTATCGATCGGGGCAAACAAGTCGCCCAAGACGCGGCCCAAGCCGCGGTGGAGTCTGGAAAGCGCCAGGGCAAGGAAATCGCCTCGAGCGCTAAGGACCGCGCCGCCGACCTGGGGAGCAGCAGCACCAGCGGCGGAAGCTACGGTAGTTCGGTCAGCGGCAGCACCGGTACCAGCGGAACGCAGACGACCGGGATTTAACCGGCCGCAACGGGTAAAGGGCGACGGACGCTTTAGTCTGCCGCTCTTTTTGTTGGCGGCAAGGACTTGCGCTCGAAGTTTGCGGCTCCCATCAGCGCTGTCTTGGCAGAGAAAGATCCGGACGGCTGTTAAAATCGGGCAACTGGAGCGAATGTTTGGCCAGCGCCTGGGAGGCCAGTTCGACCGCCTTCTCGAGTTGCGGGTCCAGTTCGGCACGGTAATCTTCGGGCGTGACGTCCACTTCGACATCTGGATCTGTACCGTAGTTTTCGACCCTCCAGCCCACATCGGTGAACCAGAAAGAAAACTCCGGCTGGGTGGTCACGGTGCCATCGACCAACGAATGCCGCGGCCAGATACCTATCACTCCTCCCCAGGTGCGCTTGCCCACTAGTGGTCCAAGGCGATAGAGTTTGAAGCAGTGACTGAATATATCGCCGTCGGAGCCTGCGAACTGGTTGGTCAAGCCGACCAGTGGTCCGCGGATGGACTCGAGCGGATACGGCACCGGGAGCCCCCAGCGCGACACGTCGTAGCCGACCCGCTTGCGCGTGAGCTTTTCCAACAGCAGCGCCGACACATGGCCCCCGCGGTTGAAACGCACGTCGACTATCAGCCCTTGCCGATCGAACTCGGACAGGTAGCCGCGATGAAACTCTGCGTAGCCCCATGGCCCCATATCGGGTATGTGGACGTAGCCCACCTTGCCGGACGTCCGCGCGTGGACCAACGCGCGATTGGCATTGACCCAGGCGCGATAACGCAGGCTGCGCTCGTCTCGCAAGCTCTTGACGACTACGCGGCGAGCCTGTGCCGCGTCCGGGTCGCCGGCGCCCGCTTTGACCAAGAGCATCACCTCTCGGCCCGCGGCGTTGACGAGAAGTTGTTCCGGCGTAGTGCCGGGTCCAACGGCGCGGCCGCCGACCCCAACGATCAAGTCGCCTTCGGCTATCGCAAGCCCGGGCTCGTTGAGCGGTGAGTCGGCATCCCGATCCCAGGAGTCACCGCGCAGTATCCGCGTGATGCGGTAGCCCCCGGCTCGCTCGTCGTAGGAGTAGTCGGCGCCAAGAAACCCGAGCTGGTACTGCGGAGGCTTGCGGTAGTCGCCCCCCATCTCGTAAGCGTGTGACGTGCCAAGCTCGCCTTGCATCTCCCAAATGACGTCTGAAAGTTCCGCGCGGGTGCGGACTAAAGGCAGCAGCCGCGCGTAGCGCTCGAAGACCAATTGCCAGTCCACGCGCGACATCTGCTCGTCCCAGAAGTGATCGCGCTGCAGGCGCCATGCTTCGCGGTACATCTGGCCCCACTCGTCGCGAGGCATTACTTCGACGCTTACGCGGCTCAAGTCGATCCAACCACTGCGCCGGCCGGAATCGGCCGGGGCTTCGCGCGCAGCGCCGTCTTCGGGCAGATCCTCGAGGGCGTCGATCGCGCGCATCTTTTTCCCCGAGCGGTATACGATCGTGCGATGGTCGGCGGCCATGCGAACCTCGGCCACCTCGCCGGCTAGCGTCCCCAGACGGCCTTCGTCGAAGTCGTACGCTAGCAACGCGCCGGAATCGGTCGGTTCGTCTGCCGGCATCGCCGGTATCTGTAGGCTGCCGCGGAGCGGAAACTTCGTGAAGAGCGCGCGGCCGTCGGCGCCTAAGATCTGTTCGTAGCGTCCTTCCTCTACCGGGAAGCCGATCACCCGATCGGTGATGCGTTCGAAGTCGATTTCGATCCGGTCGACGCCGTGTGCGGACTGGGGCGGGGCGTCCTTTTTCTTGATATCGCGAAGCGGCCGCGGCTTGGGAACGAAGGGTGAGGCGATGTCCTTGCGCAGCGTCACCAAGAATGGCCGCATAGCGTTGGGGAAGCTCAGGTCGAATTTCAGCGCGTCGTAGACCGGGTTAAAGTCGCGGGTCGACAAGAAAAACAAGTATTCACCGCCGGGGTCGAACTGCGGCGAGCTGTCGATCCGCAAAGCTGAAGTCACGTCATGGATTGCCCCCGTGTGCGCTTCGGCAATGCGGATGATCGCGGTGTCAGGCATGGCCGGCCAACTGTAGGCGAGCCAGCGCCCGTCCGGCGACCAAGCCAGATCGCCGATGCGGCCGGCCGGGCTGTGGTCGGTGCGGCGCACCGTTTTTTCAGCGACGTCGAGCATGAGCAGCTCATGCCGGTGGTTCGTAAACGCGATGATGTCCGCCGACGGCGAGGCGCTGAGCTCGACGATTCGCCCGACATCCGACTCCGTCACGACCTCGGCCGGCTCGCGGCCGTCGACGCGATGTACGGCGATGCGCTCGCGGCCAGCGCCGTCGTCGACGGCGACAAAGCGCTTGCCGTCATTGAGCCACTCGGCCAGACGGTAGCGCACGGCGCTTCCCACCCCGTGGTGAGTCATCGCCTCTTCCCAGTTGGGCAGCGTGAAAGGCTGGCCGCGCGCGATCAAGGCAAGGGAATGACCTTCGGGATGAGGCGCAAAGTGTTCCAAGTTGTCGGCCGCATCGACGAAACGGCGTGCGACTTGAACCGATCCGCTCGGAGTCTTGACGCTCAGCCGAGCGTCGCGGTCGGACGCCGTATCCAGCAGGTGCAGCCGGCCGCCGGCCGTGTATGCGATATACCGGCCATCGGTCGAGGGGAAGCGTGCGTAGTATTCGTCCTGCTCGGTATGCTTGCGCAGGTCGGCGCCGCGTGCGTCGCAGGAGTAGATGTTGCCGACGCCCTCATGATCGCAGACAAAATAGACCCGCCCTGCCAACCACATGGGCCACGCCGGGTTGCCCGGCAGCGGCAATTTTACGAAATGGCCCGCGCCCGATGCGTCCAGCCAAACTTCGCCGGCAGTACCTCCGCGATAGCGCTTCCAGCGTGCCGGGTCGTTGTTGTTGCGGCCAAGGGCGATGGCGCCGCCCGGCGCTAAGAAGACGGAGACGGCTTGGCCCAAATGGAGCGACCTGACCGGGCCGCCGGCCGGTTCGATCGCAAAGGCTTCCGTATGGCGCAAAAACGGCGAGCGAGCTTCCGATGTAAAGGCGATGGCGGAGCCGTCGGGCAGCCAGCCGCACAGGGTGCAAGTCTGGCCGCCCATATAGGTAAGGCGCCTCGCCTCGCCTCCGGCCGTCGGCATTAAGGACACCTCGGGATGACCTTCGTCGCGGCCGACATAGGCGATCCATGCGCCGTCGGGGGAGAGGCGCGGCAGCGAGCACTCGCCGACGCCTGCGGCCAGCCGGCTGGCCGACCCGCCGCCGCGCTCCACGGCCCACAGGTCGTCTTCGCACACGAATACGACGGTGTCGCGGCCGACGGTCGGATAACGGATGTAGCCCGCATCGTTCATGCGCGCAAGGGTTGGCGTCGAGGCCGCGGCGTCCTTCGGCGACGGAGCACCGCGGGCCCGATAGGTTCGCCCTGGACCAGCCGTCAGTTTCAGGGCTTTGGCCCGCGGGTAATCAAAGGTAAGCTAGCGCGATTGCGCTCGGTTACATGCCCTCCCAGAAAGGACTTAAACGATGCCCGAGCATCAAGCATCCGTCGTCGTGCACGCTCCCGTGCACCAAGTATACGAGTTGTTCACGCATTTCAACGATTATCCGAAGTTCATGTCGCACATCAAGGAAGTGACGTACTACGACGACCAGCGCAGCCATTGGGTGGCCAACATCGTCGGCCGCCACGAGTGGGACGCAGTCAACGATAACTGGCAGCAGGACTTTCAGCTAGGCTGGAGGTCGACGGACGGCTTGGAAAACTCGGGCCGGGTGATGTTCTCGCCGCGCGGTGACAAGCAGACCCAAGTCACGGTGGTGATCAACTACAATCCGCCCGCCGGGATCCTGGGAAATATCGGTGAGGCGCTCGGCGCCGGCAAGGCGTTTGAAAACGCCCTGCAATCAGACCTGATGCACTTCGCTCGCATGGTACAGGAGGCGCCCCCAGGCGCCCTCGATCCGACCTCGTCGGCTTATCTCTTTCATGGCGACAGCGCGGCCAGAAAAGGGCAGACCACTGAAGCTCAGGACGAGAGCATGGGCTTGGAGACCTCCGGCGCCACGCGCGGCTCCGCTGGTACAGGCCCAACGGGCGCCGGCAGCGGCGCTGGTGCGTCCTCGGGCGTAGGCTCAGCGACGACCGGCAATTCGACGTTTGGAACGACGGATTCGACGATCGCCGAGCCGGACCTGACGGGCGATTCATCCTTAGGCGGCACGCATCCACGCATGTAGCGGCTGACCGCTGCAACTAAAAGGGCGGCCGGCGACAAAAAACGCGCGGCCGCCCGCTTTTTCAGGAGCACTAGATTATGGCCCACACCATCAAATGCGCCCACGACCTATGCCGTTGCATGATCGCAAATACTCCTGGAACAGATAAATACTGCATTGCGACGTGCAAGGCCCAAGACGAAGACTTGGCTGAAGCGCAGTGCAACTGCGGGCACGAAGAATGTCGGGGCGCGGAGCTGCGCGAGGTAGGAAGCGGACCGCGGCCCTCAGCCGGGTAAGGGCGACTCCTAGGAACCGCGGTTCACCCGGTGCGGCTTTTTGCCGATAGTCTATACGAGGATACGACTCGCCAGCGGAGCGGGTTCACACAGGCGGTGTGGACTGTATCCCGGAGGATGCGTCGGTGGAAGAAGAACTTGTCCGCATCGAGTGGCCGCGAACGTCCCTTGGGCTGCTGCCGCTCAAATTCGCCGTTCGAAATCGAACGGATACTTGGCTGCTCACGTATCGGCGCATGGGCACCGAACACGGCCGCATCTGCTCGACTACATTCGAGCTCGCCCAAGCTGCCAACAACGCCTACTTCATCAGGTATCGCAGGCACCTGCTAGACCCCAAATGCGAGAGCGAACCCGACCCACCGTGTCAATGCGCCTGGAAGTATGGCGCTTGGGCGCTGCAAACGCCCGACGACCTCAGCTTGGTGGATTTTTCCTCCCGGGCTTTGTATCCATCCGACGAGCTGTCGTTTGCCGCAGCGTTCTTTAGCGAGGCGCGGCAAAAGCTCGAACTGTGACAGCGGCGCGCGGATTCGCTGACCGCGCAGGTCAAGGGCAGGGGTTGGCGAGCGCGAATGCGCACGCATGCCAAAAACGCCGCCGAAAGCCAAGCGTCTAAAGCCGCGCACAACCGTAAAGCCGCTGGCCCAATACGAAGCCAAGCGAGATTTCGAACGCACGCCCGAGCCTCGCGCGCAGCGATCGCCAAGCTTTGGGCGCGCGTTGCGCTTCGTCGTCCAAAAGCATCGTGCGACGCGCCTGCACTACGATTTTCGGCTGGAGGCCGACGGCGTCCTCAAGTCTTGGGCGGTGCCCAAAGGACCGTCGCTCGACCCCGCCGATAAGCGCCTCGCGATGCAAGTTGAAGATCACCCCTTCGATTACCGGGACTTCGAAGGCGTCATTCCGGCCGATAATTACGGCGCCGGCGAGGTCATCGTCTG
The DNA here is from genome assembly GCA_030853635.1 of Vulcanimicrobiota bacterium. Classification (GTDB taxonomy): domain Bacteria; phylum Vulcanimicrobiota; class Vulcanimicrobiia; order Eremiobacterales; family Eremiobacteraceae; genus Mawsoniella. The sequence goes on from JALYUR010000040.1 coordinate 13,863, forward strand.
GGACAAGGGCACTTACAAGCTCGCTGAGGGCATCGACGCCGCCCAAGAGATAGCGGGCGGCAAGATCAAGTTCATCATGAAGGGCAAGAAGCTCAGCGGCATGTTCACCCTGGTGAAGATGCGCGGGCGAAACCAGAGCGAAAACGCCTGGCTCCTCATCAAGGACAAGGATAGCGGCGTCGATACCTCGTGGCGCGCGGAGGACCATGGTGAATCGGTCAAAACCGGCCGTACGCTCGAGGACATAGCGAACAGTCCGAGAGCGCGCAAGTGGATTTCCAATCGTCCAGCGGCCAAGCGGTAGTGGCGCGAGCAGGTCCGCCGGCTAAAGTCGCGCTCAGCAACGTTCAAAAAGTCTTGTGGCCGCACGACGGCTACACCAAGGGCGACCTCATCGAGTACTACCAAAGCGTCGCGCGTTGGCTATTGCCGTATGTGCGGGACCGTCCCCTCAGCCTCGAGCGTTTTCCTAACGGCATCGATGCCCAGTCCTTCTTCGAAAAAAACGCGCCGCGGGGCGCACCTGACTGGATACAAACTTACGCCGTGGCCAGCAACGGCAAATCGACGAACTACATCCTTTGCAACGATATTCAAACGCTGACGTATCTTGCCAATCTCGCGTGCGTAACTTTGCATGTTTGGCTGTCGCGAGTCTCAGCGTTGGACAATCCCGACTTCATCTTGTTCGACATGGACCCGTGGAAGGGCTGCTCTTTGGGCACGCTTGCACGCGTCAGCGTCGCAACGCGCGACCTTCTCGTCGGGCTCGGGTTGACTCCGCTGGTCAAGACGTCGGGCGGTTCAGGCCTTCACGTCATCGTTCCGTTGCGCCCGGTATACGACTACCAGACCATCAAGCAGTTCACCGAACTAGTGGCGCGTCACATGCTGGGTCAGATGCCGAAAAGCATCACGCTCGAGCGCATGACCGCTCGGCGCCCAGCCGGCACCGTCTACATAGATTACGTGCAGATCGGCCGTGGGAAAACTTTGGTGCCGCCGTACGTGGTGCGCGCGCGCCAGGGGGCGCCTGTCTCAGTACCGTTGTCCTGGGCGCAAGTTGAAGCCATGAGATCGAAGAGATCTGCCGATACGGCCGCC
>JALYUR010000057.1 GCA_030853635.1 Vulcanimicrobiota bacterium
ACCAAACGTCGTGCGCGAATGCCGAGGACGCCGCTATGGTCAACCCCGCGACCACAGCCAAGATCGTCGCGAACGCAACCGCTGAGATAAACGCTAGAAAAAACGGTCCGCCGAGGGCGCCAGCGAGCAGCGGCCCGGACAAGTTTGAGTTTGGAACCTTGACGATGTAGCCTTTTTCGCCGAGCTGCTTCTGCAGCGTAACGGCGGCAGCGGCTTCTTCCGGCTTGCCCGAGCGGCGCAATTCCTGGATGAACGACGTTGCTGCCGCGCCGGTCGTGTGGACGCCTATGTTCGCCTTGCCGACGATCGTCGCCGCGCCGAACCCTAGAAAGGTCGTCAGCACGTAGAAAGTGCCGATGAGCACCATGGCCCAAACGACCGAGGTCCGCGCAGCCTGCGCCGACGGCACGGTGTAGAAGCGCATGAGAATGTGAGGCAGCCCCGCGGTTCCGAAAATGAGCGCGATGCCGAGCGATATCAAATCCAGTGGACCGTACTTGCCGTGGTAAAGCAGGCCTGGCTGCGTGAAGTCCTTGGTGGCGATCACATTGCCTGCGGCATCCTTTATCGTCCCTTTGACGTTGGCGATCGCATCGAAGAAACCGAGGATCGAAAAGTGGAAATGCGCCAGGACGAGCAAGGATAATAAAATGGCGCCGCTCATGAGCAGCACGGCCTTGACGATCTGGACCCAAGTGGTGGCGAGCATCCCTCCGAAGATCACATAGACGAGCATCAGCGCTCCGACCACGACGATCGCAGTCGTAAATGTGAACTGCGGTACCAGCAGGCTCACAACGGAACCCGCACCGACCATCTGCGCGATCATGTAGAACAAGCTGACGGCCAGTGTCGAAAGCGCCGCCACCGCTCGCACGGACCGGCTGTGCAGCCTAAACGCTAGGACGTCGGCCATGGTGAACTTGCCGGTGTTGCGTAGCGGCTCCGCGACGAGCAGCAGCACGGTCAAATAGGCGACGAGCCAGCCCACGGAATACATGAAGCCGTCGAACCCGTTAAACGCGATGAGGCCCGCGATGCCGAGGAACGACGCGGCCGACATATAGTCGCCCGCCACCGCCCAGCCGTTTTGAAAGCCGGTGATTTGACGATCGGCGCTGTAGAACGCCCTAGTAGTGCGGTTTCGGCCGGCGGCCCAGTAAGTGATGAACAGCGTGATCGCAATGAAGATGATGAACAAAAGGAGCGGCGTCATAGCGCGCTTGCGCCCTTTACCTTAGCGACGATCCCAGCGGCTTTCTCATCCCACGTTCGTGCTCTGCGCACGTACATTCCAGTCAAAACCCAGGCCATGACGAACTCGGACAGGGCGAACAAATACGCCAGATTTATGCTGCCGATAACCCTGGTTTCCATGAGGCCGGAAAAGTAGCCGACCGACACGGGCAGCGCGAAGTAATAGATGATAAAAAAAATCGTAGCGGGAACGATAAAGTGCATTTTTGAATAGCTGAGCGCCTGAAAGTCCGGATCGTTTTCTAGCCGCTCCCATTCGCTTTGGGTTAACACGCGTTGGGCCGTTAAGCAGTTACCAAGCGCTTGCGCCATTGCCGTCCTCCCGATCGCACTAAGGCAAACATAGCAGCTACTAGATGCTCCACTGCCAGGCGTTCCACGATTCGACCACTGGGTTGGGCGCGAATCCCTTGAAGCCGACGCTCACTGCTTCTTGTTGACGCTGATACCAAAGCGGTATGAGCGGGTTATCCCGCACGACGAGCGACTCTATCTTCCAATAAGCTGCGCGCCGCCGCGGTCGGTCGTACGCCGTCAGTGCCTGGTTCTGGAGCGCGTCCATCTCAGCGTGACAGTAACGGGCGTCATTGTAGCCGTTGGGCGGCTGGCTCGAGCACAACAACTGCGAAGAATTATCGGGATCGATGCCCGCATACCACGGCCACATCACGATGTCGAACTTTCCGCCGTGCACGATGCCGCCCATGCCTGCCGGAGCGTACAGCAGGTCGGCCGGATAGTAGCGGATCGTCGTCTTGACCCCTACGCCTGCGAGCATCGCCTGCACTTGGACGGCGGCGCGGCGATACGTCGCGTTTGCGCTGTCCGTCACCAGCAAGAGCGACTTCGTCTGCGGCGAGTAACGCTGCAGCATGGTCTTCGCCGCCGTGGGGTCGGTTTTGAGAACTCGCAGATGCGGGTTTGCGGCCCACAGCCAGTCCGGTAAATCGGCCGTCGCGACGCGTTCTTGGCCGAACGTCAGCGTGATCACCAGGCGCGGCTTGTCGAGCGCAAGCGCGAGCGCTTGGCGGGCGCGCGGGCTGCTCAGCGCGGGGTGCGCCGTATTGAGCGCTAAGCCGACATAGCCGTTGACGTTGACCCAAACGATGCGTACGCCCGGAATCCGGCTGATCGCGGGGTAGGTGACGATCGAAGGTTGGTACATGTAATCGATGTCGTGGGTGCGCAAAAGGTTGACGCCGGTATTCTCGTCGGGGACGACGTGAATCTCGATACGGTCGAGTTTGGGACGGCCGAAAAAGAAGCCGTCGTTACGCACTAGCGTTAGGCGGTCGCCGTGCGCCCAACGCTCGAGACGAAAAGGCCCGTCCGTCACCGACGGATGCTCGTCGAATGAGACGCGATTCATGTCGGCATACTTTGAAAGCACGTGGGCCGGCACGATCGCATACGGTTGGTCACTCTCGCCGAAGAACGTGTTGACGAACGGGG
>JALYUR010000064.1 GCA_030853635.1 Vulcanimicrobiota bacterium
GCGACAATCCTGGCCGGACATGGCGCTCCGGCAGGGTTCCGCCGGCGATTACCAAGAACATCCATGAACCTGCTTCACGCGTTATGATGGGCAGATTACTGTAACGCCATTTGACGAGGATGCCGAACGACATGAATAAACTTTATGCAATAGCCGCCATCGCTCTCGCGGGCAGCCTGGCGCTGGGTACCGCCGGCTGTTCTTCTAACAAGAGCACGACGAGCAGCGAGGCGCAAAGCCCGATGCCGGGCGCCAGCGCTGAAGCGAGCGCCGCCGCCGATATGAGTTCCCCGAGCGGCGACATGGGCAAGGACACATCGATGAACGGCGCTATGCAGGGCCGTTTCGGAGGTCCGGTTTACGCCGGCGCGCCCAACCTCGCTGCCACGGCATCGCTTGTGGCGGCCGGCGGCGGCCCCGCGAACTTCTCGATCGCAACGGCTCTGACTTCGATGGTCGGCGCCGACCTGACGAACAAAGAGATCGCTAAACTGCAAAAGCAATACGGTAAGCCAAGAGTAGCGACGTTCGTCAAGACCTTCAACTTCGCCGTCGGCGATGCGCTCAAGATCGCGACGAAGGCTGGAGTGAAACTGCCGGCGCCCGCGTTAAAAGGTAAGGCTCTCGCCGCGGCACTGGTCAAAGCGGGCGTCGCTGCCGATGGGACGTTCCAGACCGAGTACTTGCTCGATAAAGCCGTCTCGCATAAGATCCACGTCCAGGTAATGAACGACATAGACAAGGCGCCTGGCTACGGGAAGAAGGCCGACCTTGACTATCACACGATCAGCAATCAAGCGCACTACGACCTAGCGCAGGCGTTGGGGATGAAGGACGTAAAGCTAGCGCCGCTGCACTAGAAGAAGACGCCGTCAAGCATCTTGCCTAGGCACCCTTTATGGGTGCCTAGGCGTTTATGGACGTTGATGTCTTAGAGCTTGAATTCCATTTCCTCGGTTGGTCCGAAGCCGGCCTTGACGTACAACGGCCGTCCCATGCGCGAGCTGCGCAGCCGCACGACGACGCAGCTGCGAGAGCGCGCCCAGGTCACCGCCAGGCGCGTCAGGTTCAGGGCGATTCCCCGCCGGCGCAGCGGCGGCACGACGTAAACGTTGCTGACGTAGGCGGAGCGTTGAAGAAATATCTCGCTCCGATGGTTCACTAGAGCATAGACCGCGCCCATGCCGATCGGGTCGGCGCCTCGCTCCGCAAGGAAAAACGCGGCTTGGTCGGCTGTGAGCCGTTCCTGATAGAAGCGCTCGAAGCGCTGGCCCCAACCCGGATAGCGCTCGTCGACATCTAAGTCATCGATCTCCCGGACCATCTGCCTGCGCAGCGCGAGGACCGCCGGCCAATCTCGTTCGGCGACCTGCCGATACGATACGCCGTCCACACCTTGAGCGGCAGGCTCAAGCGCGGATGCCGTGGTCTGCACGCTATTCGATTCTGGCGCCATCGACTGTCTCCGTGTCGGGGTCAAATGGAAGTTCGGCCAGCGGGCTGAATTACACCTCGCATGATGCTGCGACGAATATGTCTGCATGGCGCCATTTTTATATTCGGCGCCGGCCTATGTACCGGTGCGGTGCGCGCTGATTGCCCCTTGCAGCTGACGAACTTTCAGTTGGCAGGTTTTAGCACCATAAAGGATGTCCAACACTACTCCGTGACCGCAAGAACTCAGGCTGACCGGCCGTATGCGCTGCAGATGATGCTCGCTTCAGCGAACTCGGCGCCCGGCGCTGTAGTTGACGTTCCGCGCGTGACGCCCGGCAAAGCGGGTGATGCGTATATCGCGCAAATCGCTTTCCGCTGGCGTGGGCCGGCGATTCAAAGCGTCGCACCAAGACGCGTGAGCTCTGATGGCGCGGCCGCGCAATGCCCTGCCATTTTCACTCAGAGGGAACAGGCGCAGGACGAAGTCGGACTGTACCTCGATCCGGAGATTTTAAGTCGGGGTGCATCCGCCGTGAGCGCAAAGGCGCCTCCGGCCGTCGTCGATGCGCGCTTCCTGCGCCGAGTTGAGCCGTCGTATCCTTCCCAGGCCAAAGCACGGGGCGAAGTGGGAACTGTCGTCGTGCTCGTGACGATCGGTCCCGGCGGCACAGCCAAAGACGTCAAAGTAAACCAATCGTCGGGCTTTTCGCAGCTCAATGAAGAGGCGGCCAGAGCGGCTCGAGAAAGCACCTACGTGGCGCCGACGGTTGGCGGGAAACCGTCGACCGAAACGTACAAAGTGGTCTATAAGTTTACGCTCGACACTGCGCCCGCAGCTCCGCCGGGGCCGTCGTGCGGGCTGACGATTCTAGGCACGTCGTTCTTGGGCCGTACCTCCGGCGGCAGAGGCTTGTACGATGTCGCGCTCAGCTCCGATACCGACAGCGTTCGCTCGGCCGATTTAGCCTTCGATGTTGCCGGCGTTGCAAGCCCGCTATCGCTTAATTTCCATAGCTTCGACCTCGTCAAGGCCGACCATGGATATCGCGGTCACGTCAGATTCCTATGGGCCGGCGGTCCGATCGAGCAGTTATCTTTGGCCGATACGGTGTTGGCTGACTCTCCCACTCCGGTCGCCTGCAAATTCAACTTGTACAACGTCATCGCCGACCCGTCCGTGCAGGCCCCCGCTTCTGGTTCCAGCGGATCGACGCAGGCAACGGCGGCCGATTTGAAGATCGTTTCGCCGGCCGTATTCACGAGAGTGGTCCCGCCGGAATACCCGCCGGCCGAGGCCAAGGCCCGCTCAGCTTGCGAAATCCGCGTCATCGTCATCGTTGCTCAGAATGGCAAGGCGGCAGCAGCCGACCCGATCATCACCCAGAACAACGTCGCGTTTTCCGGCGCCGCGGTCCGCGCGGCGCTAGCCAGCACCTATGCTGTTCCGGCCGGCGGCGGCGCGGCTTACGCGTACCACATTCGTTACAGTTTCATAGCGCCTTAGCCCCGCCGAACCGAGCTCTTCAGCGAGCCGTGATCTCGTACTGAATCGACGCGCTTGGCGGCGGAAGACCGAACAACTCAGTCGGAACGCTCGCGGTACCGGCTTGCTGCGCCTGGGAAAGGCCGACGAACTGCAACCCATAGTCGTATACGTGCTTGCCCAGCATGTTTACGGCCGAGAGTACGACGTGGCCAGGCCCCACTTTGAGGCGCATGTCGCTGTTGACCATTACGTACCCCGGCAGGTTGTTCGGGTTGTTCGCGCTGCTGAAGTAGCCGATCAGATCGCCCGAGACGCCCCGAGGGTCGTCAAGGCGCAGGCCGAGCGAGCCTTTATGCTGCGGCACGCCGAAGTATTGGCTGCCGATGATGAGTCCCGGGGAATTGGAGTAGACGCTTTGATCGACGAAATCGGGCGTCGCGATTTGGATGTTGTACGCGGCGTTGACCGCCAACGTGTGGGTCAACGGATAAGAAGTGTCCGCCTCCATCCCGCGGTAGCGCGAACGTCCGAGGTTCTCCGTCACGGTCGCGATCACGTTGTCCGGGGTGATCGGCTGACCGCACGGATTGCGCGGCCCGTTTAGTTGCGCGAGATAACCCGGCGGCAAGTAATTCGGCCCAAACGTGCTGGCCGCCACCGCTGTGCCCAACAGTTGGTTGTAGAGCACGGTATCGTACACGTTGGCCTGAAGCGTCGCGCCGCCGCCCGACCGGTGGCCGTACGAAAGCTCTATGTCGCGGCTTGTCTCCGGCAATGCGGTGACACTTGGCGCGTTGCCGATCTGCGCCTGCGCGGATTGGCCGTTCGTGCCGCAGACGAAGTTCACCGTCGCGATGGGGTTGAACGTGGAAGCGGTTACGAAAGCGCTGGGATACGTCTGGCCGCCCGAAGCGCTCAAGCGCACGACGTCGTTTGACGTCGGGCGGTCCACCAACGCGACGCGCGGGTCGAGATGCGAGGTGTGGGTGAGCGTGGAGTGCTTGACCCACAGATTGCTGTCGACGGCGAATTTCGAACTGACCTGCCACTCGTCTTTGAAAAAGACGTTGTTATTCACGTAGTTCGTGTCAAACGGTGCCGCGCTGATCGTGCCGGTCGACGGGTCTTGCGAGAAGGAGTCGAGGTAATCGTGCGCGGCTTGCGTGTAATAGCCCAGGCCGACGGTGTGTTTGCGCACGAAAATCTGATCCGACACGGTCAGCCCGCGCACGGTGGAAAAACCTTGCGACCACGCGGGCGGGATGTTGAACTGGTAATTGCGGCCCGCATTGAAGTGGCTTTGAAAACCGTCGACGACTACCAAATTTTGGCCCATCTGCTTGGCATAACGGATCTCGCCGTCGTTGATGCCTGTATCAAGCCACACCGGGCCCGAGCCCTGCGGTCCTTGCTGGCCGGGACTGCCTGCGAATTGGCCGAGCAACATGTCGTTGGCGCCGTTGCCGCTGCCGTCGTCCCACGCGTGCATCGTGATGCCCGTCAACGTAAGCGACGACGAAGCGTCGGGTGCCAGGCGCAGCGACAGGACGCCGCTGCGGCGCACGGTGGTCTGATCTACGACGTAAAAGCCGCAGGTCGGTGCCCCCGGCGATGCGCAACCGAGCGCGTTGCCATAAGGCACGTTGAAGACGAAGCGGTGATCGATTGGACCGTCGGTCGTGCTTTGGCCATAAGCGACAGCATAGCCGAGCTTGCCTTGCGTGCCGGTGCTCTGAAATCCCAAGATATTCTGGTTGTATGTGCCGAGCCCGACGTTAAAAGTGTTCTCCGGCTCGACGGTCGGCTCGATCGTCTGCAGATTGATGATACCTCCGACCGCATCGACCCCGTAAAACCCCACCGCGCCGGCGCCGTATACCACTTGGCTGGACTTCAGGCCGAAGATCGGCGTATCCGAGTAGTTCATGCCGTAGCGGTCTTCGTTGCGGGCTAGGTAATGGCCGTTGATCAGCGCCAGCGTCTCAAGGTTGTTGAAGCCCCGCAAATTCAGCCCGACGTCGTCGCCGGGCGTTGCGGTCGTGAAGGAATTGACGCCTGGCAGGTTACGCAGGTAGTCGCTGACGCGCGTGATTCCCTGATCGCGTATCTGCTGCACGCCCACGTCCGTATAGACTTGGGGAGCCGTTTGGAGAACCGGCCGGGACGACACGCGTACCTGCCCTAGGACCTTCAAAGACGTCGGCGCCACCGTAAACGACTGGACGACGACGCGCCCATCCCTCACGGAGAGGTCTCCGCTCGAGCTCGTCGAGTAGCCGGCCTTGGCGGTGTCGACGAAATATGTGCCGGGCGGCAAGTTCCTAAAATCGTATCGCCCGCTGCGGTCGGTAGTCTGCTGTGCCGGAGCCGGCCCTTGGAGCGATACGATCACGCCGGCCACAGGCCTTGCGTCGACGGCAGACGTGACGATGCCGCGAATCTCTCCGCCGACGGCAGCGGCTGCGACGCCCCAGACCACCAAGGTGGCGGCGATTCCGCCCAGCACTGCGAGCAACGCCTTGGTCATGTTGGCCTCCTCTGTCTCTCCGCTCAGAATTGAGATCGCATGCCGGCGCTCGTGCGCCATGCCGTGTCGATCAACGCATCGAGCATCGTCGCGGCTGCGGCCAGACGCTCCGCCGTGAAGCGGACCCCTTCCAGGTGGACCGGCGAGGCCGCATCTTGGAGCGCGAAAGCACCCCGCCTCTTCAGCGAATAAAAGGGCACCACGCGCGCGGCAGAACCGGCGATGTACGATTGGATGGCAGCCAGGGGAACCTGCGTCAGTTCGTTTGGTGACCTGACGAGCGGCACTACGTCGCGCGCGGCGATATATTTTCCGACGAACTCGTCTTCGAACTCCGCATGCGTTTGACGGCTTTGCGAAAAGTGCGATGGGTTAGGATAACGCCCCCAGCCGTTGTAATGAACGCTCACGTGCAGCGGTTGGCTGGCGTCGCCCACGAAATGCGAGAAGATTCCGATGTCGTGGATGGTCAACAGCTCGCGCCTGCGGATCTCCTGTTGGGCGACGCGTCCGGCGACGCCGGCGCGTCCGCGGCCGACGGCCGCGGCGATTCGCCAGAGAGCGAAGTCGCTGCGCACCTGTTCGTAGCCTTCCAAGACGGCGTAGGGCAGAAAGCCGAACCTGTACGGGTCTTCGCCCGCGCGCGTCAACGAAAGCGTGAAATCTTCACGCGTCGGCGGCAACGCGTCGAGCCTTACGACACCGGCGATCGTGCCGTCGTCGGCTACATCTAGGTAGTGATCGGTGGCCGATTGCGTATACCATGCTCGTTCATCGGCCTCCCCTATCTTGAGCCGGTCTTCCTCCGCCTGCAGGTATACGATTTGGTCCTTGGCATCGGTCGAGCGCACGAACGCAGGCAGGTCGGCCGCCAAGTGCACCACGGCCGCTTGACCGATCAGCGTGTGACCTTTGAGACCCCATGCGGCTGCCGGACAGCTCCACGCCGAGATGATCAAAGCCGCAACGATGATGAAAGCCCGCACGTACCTCTCCGTTTCTAGTCGGCGCAAGACTTCGCAGCACCGCCATTGTAGCATAGCGTGAAATGCGCGTCGCGACCGTTTTCGGTATCGATATCAGGATTCACTTCGGTTGGATTTTTATCTTCGCGCTCGTCGCATGGTCGCTATCAAGCGACATCGGGCCGCTACGCCACGTCCAAGTGACCTCCGGCCAGCGGATGATGCTTGCGATAGTCACCGCCTTGCTTTTCTTTGCCAGCGTTGTAGCGCACGAGCTCTCCCATTCGCTGCTCGCCCGCGCACGCGGCATCCCGATCAAGGGCATAACGCTCTTCGTATTCGGCGGAGTGTCGAGCTTGGGAGGCGAGCCTCAGACCGCAGGCGTTGAAGGCTGGATCGCCTTAGTGGGCCCGCTGACCAGTTTCGGCCTGGCAGTCATCTTTTATGCAATCGCGGCCGGGCTGGGCCTGCGGACTGCGCCCGGCGAGGCGGCGGGCTATCTCGCGCTCGCCAACGCCGCGCTGGGCGCCTTCAATCTCTTGCCTGCCTATCCGCTCGACGGCGGCCGCATCTTCCATGCTTTAGCGTGGCGGCGCACCGGCGACTTGATGCGGGCGACGCGCAGCGCAGTGCGCGTGAGCCGCGTCGTGGCGATCCTCATGATGGCATACGGCGCGCTTGAAACGCTCGTCATCGGTTTCGGCGGCGGGCTGTGGCTGATAGTCATCGGCTGGTTCTTGCTGGAAGCTGGGGCAGCTCAGGGAATGCAGATGCAGTTGGCCAGCGCGATCCGCGGGCGCTTCGCGCGGGACTTGCTGAGCACGCCGGCGCCGGCCATCGCCGCGAATGCAACGGTTGGCGAAGCGGTTTCCGAGTTGGTGAAAGGCGGCGTCCGAGCCGCCCCGGTCATGCTGGGCGACAGCCTGTTGGGGATCGTCACATTCTCCGACCTCGCGAAGCTCAATGGGGAGTCGCCCGCGGGCGCCTACGTAACGTCGATCATGACGCGAACCCAAGACCTCAAGTCGGCTACGCCGGCAACGCCCGCGGAAGAACTCTTGAAGATGCTCGTCGATGGCAACTACGATCAGATCCCGGTGATCGATGCGGCGGGCGCGCTCGTGGGGTTCGTGACGCGCGAAGGCATACTGCGCCGCTTCGCCATCGGTTCCGGACGCAAGTCTGCCTGAGGTTTGCCGGAGCCAACGGCTTGATCGAGCCGGTGCGCTGGAGCGGTAATGCTCGCGGCCCGTGCGTCGTTAGCTGTGATAAGGACGTTTGACTTCGGCCTGCCCGCACCTCAGGCGTGCCGATAACTAAGAAGGCGACGATGGGCGCGGCGGCGGCAAGGGGCTTATGGACATAGCCAGTTGATGCGCAGGACCGGGAAGAAAAACGCCGCCTTGGCGGCCGGCCTCCTTCTCGTCATCTTGCTGGCCGTCGGCGTCGGCCTCGAGGGGCCGCGCTCGGCGATCGTGCGCTCGGGCTTAAGCATCTACCTCAATACTCGCGGACTGCATCTGCAGCGCGGCGACCTGCGCTTGGGCGGCGGCGAGCTGCGCGCGCGCGATCTGGTCATCGCCGAGCGTAACGGTCCAACGCTGTTCTCCGCCGCGGCTTTGCGCGTCCGTTACAGCTTTCATGGCACTTCGGCAGCCATCGAGGCCGTCGATGTCCAGCGGCCTTATCTCGCGGTGCGCCGCGAGGCAAACGGAACGTTCAACCTCACAAACCTTTTCGGCACCGGCCCGGCCGGACCGGCCGGGCCGGCAAAACAGGGGCCGCCGATGCGCATGCGCGTTACGGTACGCGATGGACGCGTCGACATGCTCAACCCCACATCGCCGTTACCGATCGCCCGCGGATTTACGTTGTCGGGCTTGAACGTCAACGCGCTGATCGATCAAGGTCGGCGTTCGCACGGTGATCTCGCGGCCGTCATCTCCGCGGCCGGCGTCGCGCGGCCGCTGCGCGCGGTGTTCGTCGAAAACGACCTGACGCGCCTCGGGACGATCTCGGCGCACGTCACGGACGTGCCGTTAGCGCCGATAGTAGATCTGCTCGTAAACACGCCCGCATTCGTAGTCGAGCATGGTCGGGCCGACGTTGCGATCGAAGTCTATGCACTCGGTTGGGCTGAGGCTGCCGGTCCTGCTTGGCAGGTCAGCGCCGACATTGCGCTGCGCGACGGCGCGCTCAAAGTCGTTCCGCTACTCGTGCCGGCGCGCGAGCTGAGCGGCAAGCTGCATTATAGCGGCGGCTCGCTGTCGCTGGACGGCGTGACCGGCACTGCTGCCGGCGTACCGCTGCTCGCCCTGGGATCGCTGCAGATTTTGCCGTCCGCGCGCCTCGCGGTCAGAGTCGATGCGCAAGGACCCGCAGAGCGCGTCCGCAAGCTGCTGGCTTTTTCGCGCAGTCTGCCGCTGGGCGGCACGCTTGCGCTCCAAGCGCGCGTGAGCGGCCCGGTCACAAACCCGCACGTGCGAGTCGGTTTCGTCTCGGCCGCCGGCTTGCGCTTTGGCGGCGGGCCGGCGGCGCCTGTCGCGGGAACCTTGTACTATCATCACGGGCACGTGACGCTGACCGATGTCGCGGCCGACTATGCGGGCC